>JABJES010000100.1 GCA_018663165.1 Rhodospirillaceae bacterium | reverse complement strand
GGCTGTCCAATCCCGATTATCTATTGCGACAAATGCGGTGCCGTGCCGGTGCCTGAAGCCGATTTGCCGGTAACACTGCCGGAGCAAGTTTCTTTTGATATTCCTGGCAATCCCCTGGCCCGCAACGCGGCCTGGAAAAGCGTCGATTGTCCGCAATGCGGTGGCGCGGGTGAGCGGGAAACCGACACCTTCGATACCTTTTTTGAATCCTCCTGGTACTACGCCCGCTTTACAGCACCTGATGCGCAAACCGCTTTTGACCGCACGGCGCTGGAATACTGGATGCCGGTTGACCAATATATCGGCGGTATTGAACATGCGGTTCTGCATCTTCTTTATTCACGATTTTTCTCCCGCGCCCTGATCGAATGCGGCTATCCCGGCGTGCCTGAACCTTTTTCCGGTCTTCTCACCCAAGGCATGGTCTGCCACGAAACCTTTCGGAACAGCGATGATAACTGGCTGTATCCAGAAGAGGTGCGGCTTGGAAAAGACGGTGAATTCGTCCAGTCCAGCGATGGCGCGCCAGTGACGCGCGGCCGCATTGAGAAAATGAGCAAGTCAAAGAAGAACGTCGTCGATCCCGCCGCCATCATCGACACTTATGGTGCCGACACTGCGCGGCTGTTCATGCTATCCGACAGCCCGCCGGAACGTGATCTGGAATGGAGTGATGACGGGGTGGAGGGGATTTGGCGCTATATCAACCGCTTGTGGCGATTGGTCAGCGAACCGGATGTGCCCCTGCCCGCCCCCGATAGCCCGATCCCATCCGATCTTTCCGGCCCGGCCCTGGAAACCCACCGCCTGACCCATAAGACGATTGCCGCCGTCACCGATGATTTGGACAGATTTCGTTTCAACCGGGCGGTTGCGCGCATTCGCGAGCTGAGCAACCATCTCGGCGCGATCGACCAGAAAGCAAAAGACATGGGCCCGGTCCTGCGCCAGGGGCTTGAGGTTTGTGCCCGCCTGCTTTCCCCCATGACACCCCACCTGTGTGAAGAAATGTGGCACCAACTCGACCATACGGGCCTGCTCGCCGAACATCCCTGGCCGCAAGCCGACAGCGCCTTGATCGTCGATGAAGAGGTGACAATTGCCGTCCAGGTTAACGGTAAATTGCGCGCCACCATCAATCTGCCTCGGGATATGGATAAAAAAGCAGCCGAAGCCGTAGCCTTGGCGCGCCCCGAAGTGATAAAATATATTGCCGATAAGCCGGTTCGCAAGGTTATCATCGTGCCAAACAGGATTATTAATGTTGTCATTTAGATCATCTCTTTCCCGCCCGGCTTTCATCGGCCTTCTTTTCCTGGCCGCAATCGCCACCACAATTTCGACCTCGGGCTGCAGCTTCCGCCCGCTTTACGGTGAAAGCGATAAATCCGTCATCCCCGATCTGGCGCGCATAAAGATCTTTCCCATCGAAAACAGGCCGGGCCAGATTTTACGTAATTTTCTGATCGAGCGACTGACCCCGAAGGGTCAACCCCGACAACCGGTTTTCAGCCTTTACGTGACAACCAGTGAAGGCATCCAGAGCCTCGGCATCCGCAAGGATGAAACCGTCACCCGCGCCAATATGATCGTTACCGCATCATACCAGCTTATCCGGACGATCAACGGAGAGGTTCTATTTTCCGGGCAAGCCAGCTCAACCAGCGGCTATGATATCCTGACCTCTGATTATGCGACCCTGAGCGCTGAAAAGGACGCCATCAAAAACAACATGCGCCTGATCGCCGATGATATAAAAACCCGCCTGTCCTTCGTCATTTCCGGACTCAGGAGCCAGGCCGGAACAGCCAGACCCACCAGATGAAAATAGGCGCTGGAAAAGTCGCCGCCTTTATTGCCCGGCCCGACCCTTCTGCGCGCGCTCTTCTTGTTTATGGACCCGATGCCGGTGCGGTGCGCGAGCGATGCTGGAAGCTTGCCGGGGATGCGGTCGACGGCGCAACCACCGACCCCTTTCGCTTTGTCGAACTACCTGCCACCTCCCTGACCAGTGATCCGGCCCGTCTCGCCGATGAAGCCGCCAGCCTTTCACTGAGCGGCGGCAGCCGCGCCATTTTGATCCGCGGAGCCGGCGACGGTCTGGCTGATATTTTTAAATCTTTTCTCACCGACCCCGGCAATGAGGCGCTTATCGTTGTTGAGGCTGGAGACTTACCGCCGCGCTCGCGTCTGCGCAAACTTTTCGAGACGGCGGAAAACGCCGCGGCCCTGCCCTCCTATCTCGATCAGGGTGGTGATCTCACCGGATTTATCCGCACCACCTTAAAAGAGCTGGCTGTCACCGCCTCCCCCGAGGCGCTGGGCTTTCTGTCCCGCAACCTCGGGGTTGATCGCCAGCTAACCCGCAAAGAACTGGAAAAGCTCGCCCTTTATGCCGGTAACGGTGGCGAAATTGACCTCAATGCCGCCCGGGCCTGTATCTCCGATAGCTCGGCCCTCTCCTTTGAGGATATCGCCTATGCGGTGGGCGAGGGAAATTTGCCCCAACTTGAACAGGCTCTAGAGCGGGTTTTTCTTGAAGGCATGGCGCCGCCGGCTCTTTTGCGAGGTGCGGCGGGCCATTTTCTGCGTCTTTATCGAGTCGGCAACGCGATGGCCAACGGCGCGACAATTGATCTGGCTTTGCGCGAATTAAAACCGCCGCTCTTTTTTAAACTGAAAGACCGCTTTGTGCGCCAGCTCAGAACCTGGTCACCGTCCCGGGCCCGCAATGCAATGGAACGTTTGCTGGAGACTGAAATAGAGTGCAAGACCACCGGCTTTCCAGCCGAGACCGCCTGTCACCGGATGTTACTGTCCCTGGCCTATTCGGCACGGTCACGCTGACAAACACGACAGCAATGAGACGGTAAAATTAGACGGCTGTATTTTCTCCAGACTCTTCTGCTGTTTCTTCCTCCATATCCAGGTCCATGCTGGAATAGGTTGAAGCACCCTGCGCGCCGCCTTCTTCCATTGCCGGTTCTTCATCGAGCAGAGCCGCAAGATCGCCGTCTTCTTCCGGAGTTGTGGCTTCTTCCGAAGCGATGATTTCTTCCGCAGCGGTTTCTTCTAAAGCCGTTTCTTCCGCGGCGGCTTCTTCCAAAGTGATGGCTTCTTCTCCGCTCGCGTCGGCTATTTCCACTGTTTCTGCATCTTCCCCCAACATGGCGGCCAGACCGGCGTCATCTTCTGGCGCATTTTCGTCAAGAACGAGGGGTTCTTCTGCGCCCAGTTCTTCATCAAGGGCACCGGCCTCTTCGTCACCTGAAAGGGCGTGATGACTAAGGCGGGCGAGAAGATCTTCCAGTTGTTCCAGAGTTTTGTAGCGAACGGTCAGCACGCCGCCACGGCTTTCGTTGAAATTAATGTTGACCGACAGCCCCAGCAGATCGGACATCTCTTTTTCCAGAGCCAGGGTATTGGAATCTTTCTCCACCGGCATGGATGGTTTTCTGGCTTTCTTGCCCTGCTTTCCACCCTGGGCCAGCTCTTCGGTCTGGCGGACATTAAGGCCTTTCTTTATCACCTGCCGGGCAAGAGTTTCAGGAGAGTCCGCCCCAAGAAGGGCGCGGGCATGGCCTGCCGTCAGCGCGCCTTTTTCAAGCAGCTCCTTGACCCCATCCGGCAAGGCGATAAGACGCAGCATATTGGCCACATGGCTGCGGCTTTTGCCCAGATATTGGCCCAATTCTTCCTGGGTATACGAGAATTCATCGATCAGCCGTTGATAGCCATCGGCCTCTTCCAGCGGGGTAAGGTTTTGTCGCTGAAGGTTTTCAACCAGCGCCAGCTCCAGGGCCTCGCCATCATTAAGATCTTTAATAATAACCGGTATTTCATGAAGCTTGGCCCGTTGCGCGGCCCGCCAGCGCCTCTCGCCGGCAATGATTTCATAAGCAATCGGCTTGTCCGGGTGACGGCGGACTAAAATTGGCTGGAGGATTCCCTGGCGGCTGATCGAGTCGACCAAACCGTCGATCTCTTCCTCATCAAAATGTTTTCGCGGCTGGAATTTACCCGGATGGACGAATTCAATCGGCACCATCTTTGTCAGGCGCACCCGATCAAGTTCCGCGTAATCCTCGCCCTCATCTCCGAGAAGGGCGGACAGCCCCTTACCCAGATTGCGCTTGCCACCCTCTTTTTCTTCACTCATAGAACCGCTCCCTCAAACCCTCCGTCAGGATATCTGATCACTTTTTCCCGACGCATAAACTCTCCAGCCAGATGCATATAGGCTCTTGATCCGGCACAGCGGTGGTCGTACAGCAAGACCGGCTTGCCGTGGGACGGTGCCTCAGAAACCCGAACATTACGCGGTATGACCGTTTCATAAACTTTTTCGCCGAGATGCTCTCTAACATCTTCAGCCACCTGATCACACAAGTTATTGCGTTTATCATACATCGTTAACACTATACCTTGTAGGTCGAGGTGTGGATTGAGGCCGCGCTTAACCCGATTGACGATCCGCAAAAGATGGCTCAGCCCCTCAAGAGCGTAAAATTCGCATTGCAGAGGCACCAAAACCCGGTTTGCCGCCGTCAATGCATTGACAGTGAGGAAGCCCAGGGCCGGAGGACAGTCAATTAACACATAATCATAGGTCATTGAGGCTTTTTCGAGTGCTACCTTCAAACGATATTCACGGTTATCAAAGTCAACCAGCTCAATCTCGGCACCTGAGAGGTCCATATTCGAAGGAACCACACTGAGCCCCGGGATCGGCGTCACCGCCGTCACCTCTTCGAGGGACGCCTCACGGATTAAAAGGTCATAGGAACTGTTTTTCCGCGCTGCGGGATCAACCCCCAGGCCGGTACTGGCATTTCCCTGAGGATCAAGGTCAATAATCAGCACCTCTTTGCCGGTCGATGCCATGGCCGTAGCCAAATTGATGGCGGTGGTGGTTTTGCCAACTCCGCCCTTGTTGTTGACGATGGCGATTATCTGCGTCATGACGCCTCCGCTAATTGAAAATAGGCCCGATGAAGGGTCGCCAGCTTCCTTTATTCCTTTCTGGAGACATTCTCCAGCTTAAGGATCAGGCCCGTCGGATCGCTCAGGCTTGGAAGCCGTTCGATCTGCATATTCCACTCTTTCCGGACACAGGTCAATTCTTCTTCTGCCGCCTTTCCCTTAAGAAAGAGACAAATCGAGCTGTCTAAAAGAAAGGGGTCGGCATATTCAAGCAGCTTTGACAGGGGGGCCAGGGCCCGAGCGGTGATGAAATCTGCTGTAAAGGGGGGCAGGGCCTCTATTCTCTCGTCATGAACCTCAACCAATGCCCCGGTTTCCCGCGCCACTTCCCGTAGGAACGCGGCCTTGCGGGTGTCGCTTTCCACCAGATGAACCTGTCCGGCCCCGGCGATTGCCAGCACCAGACCAGGAAATCCGGCACCACTTCCCAGGTCAACAATCACCGGTGGCGTCGCCGCGCCCCGCGCCGCCCAGGCCGTGGCCAAGGGCGACGTCAACTGCAGGGAATCGAGCATATGTCGTCGCCATAGATCCTTCAGGCTTCCCCCGCCAACAAGATTGATCGCCCTCTGCCATTTGACCAGAAGCTCTCCATAAACAATGAGGCGCCCCAATGTTTCACGTGAAACAGGACACAGATCGGCCAGCCCTTCGGGGGTGAGGGGGGGATAAGAAGATGGCGGTGAGTTCTCGGTGGCGGTCTTTTTCTTCATCCACCCTGATCCGGCTTTATGGAGGTCCGGGATAGATCTCCTGTCTATTATCTTACGTTATATCCAAAGCCGGAATCCAGATGTTCTCGACACGGGATCTGTTTCACGTGAAACAAAATGAAGATGAGTAACAGGAGGCCGGAAGAGACAGCGCCAAAATTAACAGGGGCGGCGTTTCACGTGAAACATTTTTTACCCCAGGGAAGAGAGCCTGTTTCACGTGAAACAAAATGTGTCTATCGATCAGCGCCGACAGGGGGCCTCACAATCAGGATGCTTTTCTGTGCGCCCGCGTCTTCTTGCTGCGGACAAAACGCAACAGAGCCACCAGGGCCGCCGGGGTCATGCCTTGAATCCGTGCCGCCGCGCCGAGGGTCGCCGGGCGGGTTGCCGTCAGCTTTTCACACAGCTCGGTTGACAGGCTGCCGACCCGGCCATAGTCGAGATCGACGGGGAGGGCCAGGGATTCATCCCGGCGAAAGGCGTCAATGTCGGCCTCCTGGCGGGCCAGATAAGGGGCATATTGGGCATCGGTTTCCAACTGTTCAGCGATCACCGGATCGATCTCCTTGAGCGCCGGCCAGATGGCCGACAGCTTGTCCAGGGTGATTTCCGGATAGACAAGAAGCGCATAAGCGTTGCGGATTTTACCATCCTGACCGACAGCGATATCAAAACGGGCAAGCTCATTAGGGGTCGCCTGAACACTTTCAAGAAGTCGGGTGGCAACGCCCAATGCCTCTTTTCTTTTATCGAAATGCCGCGCCCGCACCGGGCCAATACAGCCCAGAGCAAGGCCCAAATCCGTCAGTCGTAAATCGGCATTATCGGCGCGAAGCCGGAGGCGGTATTCGGCCCGCGAGGTAAACATCCGGTACGGCTCGCTGATCCCCTGAGTTACCAGATCATCAATCATCACCCCCACATAGCCCTCGGTGCGATCGATCACAAACGGCGCGTCGCCAGAGGCCAGCAGAGCGGCATTCAAACCGGCAATGAGACCCTGGGCGGCAGCCTCTTCATAGCCTGTGGTGCCATTGATCTGACCGGCCAGAAAAAGGCCGGGAATTTTGCGCGTTTCAAGGCTGGGCTGCAATTCACGGGGATCCACATGATCATATTCAATGGCATAACCGGGCTGCAGGATCTTGGCCTTTTCAAGGCCGGGAATGGTTGAAATCATCTGCGCCTGAACAGCCTCGGGCAGAGAGGTTGAAATGCCGTT
>JABJES010000166.1 GCA_018663165.1 Rhodospirillaceae bacterium | reverse complement strand
CCCAGTCACGCAAACGATAAACGGTGGTGGTTTTACCCTGGCCGCCTGCTTCAAGCTTTTCAGCCGCCAGGGTCTTTGCCGCCTCAACCTCAAGGCCGTCGAGAAAGTCGGAATTGATGAGAGTGCCGCCGCCGGTATAGGCTTCGTCCTCAATATCAAAAGACTTGCCTTCAGGGGCGACAACGATGGTTACGGGAAGATTATATTTGCGGGCAAAGTCGAGGTCGCGCTGATCGTGGGCGGGACAGCCAAAGACGGCACCGCTGCCGTAATCCATGAGAACGAAATTGGCGACGTACAGGGGTAAACTGGCACCCTTGATAAAGGGGTGGCGGATTTTAATGCCGGTATCAAAGCCCTTTTTTTTTGCTTTTTCGATAATCTCTTCGCTGGTGCCCAGCGATTGGCATTCCTGGATAAAGCTGGCCAGTTGCGGATTTTTCTGTGCCAGTTCGGCGCTTAACGGGTGGTCCGGGGCGAGGGCGCAAAAGGCGGCACCGAAAATGGTGTCGGGGCGGGTGGTGAAAACTTCCAGGCGGTCATCGCGGCCTTCCATGGAAAAATAGATGTGGGCACCGCGTGAACGGCCAATCCATTTCTCCTGCATCAGGCGCACCTGTTCGGGCCAGTCTTTCAGGGTCTCCAGCCCCTTGAGCAGATCGTCGGCAAAATCGGTAATTTTGAGGAACCACTGGCTGAGCTGTCGGCGCTCTACCGGCGCGCCCGAGCGCCACCCCTTGCCGTCAACAACTTGTTCGTTGGCCAGCACTGTGTGGTCTACCGGGTCCCAGTTGACGGAGGATTGTTTACGATAGGCGATTCCTTTTTTAAGGAAATCGAGAAACATCTTCTGCTCAAAACGGTAATACTCGGGCTGGCAGGTGGCGAATTCCCGGTCCCAGTCATAAGACAGCCCCATGGGTTTGAGCTGGTCGCGCATACTGTCGATGTTGGTCGCCGTCCACTGGGCCGGGTGGACATTATTTTCGATGGCGGCGTTTTCAGCCGGCATGCCGAAAGCATCCCAGCCCATGGGATGGAGCACATTAAATCCCTGAGCGCGTTTAAACCGGGCCACTACATCGCCCAGGGTATAGTTGCGTACATGCCCCATATGGATGCGGCCGGAAGGATAGGGAAACATCTCAAGCACGTAGAACTTGGGGCGTTCCAAATCCACCTTCACCTTGAAACAGTCGCCCTCATCCCAGGCCGTTTGCCATTTCGGCTCTGTTAGCTTGAAGTTATAGCGGGACATGGGCGCGGACTCTTTCTTGTTGGTGTCGATATGCTCTAGTCGGTGGCTGCTGTAAAAGCAAGTCCACCGATGGCACCTATACCGGCGATTTTGATACCTGAGAGGCGACGAAGAGAAGATGAGGTTATCCCGCCCAGCGCATAAACCGGCAAACGGGACCGCCGCACCATAGCGGAAAAACGTACCGACCCGAGAGGCTGCCGGCCGGGATGGCTTTGAGTGGCGAAGACCGGAGACAGAAAAACCGCGTCGGCACCCAGGCTTGCGGCCCGGCCCAAGGCCCGGTTTGAGTGGGCGGCAGCCGTGATCAGCAAGCGGCGATTGTCTTTTCGCGGGATTTTACCAAACAGCCGACATAAAGACGGTGCATGACCACCCCAGGACCCACGGGGCAGGTGAAATCCGTCGGCGCGACAGGCCAGGCCTAATCGGACACCCGCTGCATCGGCCGCCGCGACGATAAAAATCAGTCCCTTGCGGCGGCACAGGGCGGCGAGCTGAAAGGCCAGGGCTTTGCGTCCAGGGTCATTATAATGACGCAGCAGAACCGCCGCTCCTTTGGGAAGCTGTTGCGCCGGGTTGAGGGGATCGGCAAGACGTGTTGCATCAGTGATCAGAACCAGGGGCGGCAAAGAAGGGCCTTGTCTGCGCCGTCGTTTTTCCGGTCTCGATAAATTGAGCAAGGAGATGCGCTCTGATAGGGTCAAGGCCAAGCCTGCAATCTGTCTGTTTTTCACAAGGGAAAGATAAGGTGCCATGGACGCTCCCGATCCGCAATCGCAACCCGCCTTTGATGTCGTTGCCAGCCTCGCCCATGTGCGTGAGGCCATTGCGTGGGCGGCGAAAGAGAGCGGCCGAAAGGTCGAAGATGTTACCCTGGTTGCCGTTTCCAAGACTCACGACGCGGTGCGTATTCGCCCGGCTTTGGAGGCTGGGCAAAAGGTGTTCGGGGAAAACAGGGTACAGGAGGCGGCTGAAAAGTGGCCGGGGCTGCGGGCTGATTTTGCTGATGTTACGCTCCATCTGATCGGCCCGCTTCAGACCAACAAGGCCGAGGACGCGGTGCGTCTTTTCGATGTCATCGAAAGCATCGACCGGCCAAAGCTGGCCAGGGCGCTTGCCGCTGCGATGGAAAAGACCGGGCGACGGCCCCGGTGCTATGTTCAGGTCAATACCGGCGAAGAGCCCCAAAAGGCTGGGGTGTTGCCTTTGGCTGCTGACGCTTTGATTGCTGCCTGCCGGGATGAGTATGGCCTCGATCTCATCGGGTTGATGTGCATTCCCCCACAGGGCGAAAACCCGGCCCCTCATTTTGCCCTCTTGGGTGGGATTGCCCGGCGCAATGGGATTGAAAATCTGAGCATGGGGATGAGCGGTGATTTTGAGACGGCGATCCGTTCCGGGGCCACCCATGTGCGGGTCGGCACGGCAATTTTCGGCGAACGAGAAAAACCGAAAACCACTTAAGCGCTCAAACCGGTTTCCTTGACGATGAGTCGGCTGTCGCCATCGATTTTTTCGAGAACTTTTAGCAGATTATCAAGCGCCAGGGCGACACAGCCCTCGGTCGGCGCAAGGCTTCCGTCGCTCAAACATCCGGCGACGTGCAGAAAGACGGCGCTTCCCTGGCCTTTTCTGACCGGGTCGTCGTTATGGCCGAGGATGATAATCAGGTCATAACGGTGATCGTGCCGCCACAGGGTTTCGCAATGTCCTGGATAGGCCACTGGAACGGGCCGGTTATAGGCGGGATCATCGGGGTCATCGCACCAGCCGTCTTCGGCTAAAATCACCGTCGCCTCAAGGCCGGTTTTGGGGCGGCTCAAGCGGTCGGGCCGGTAGAGCAACCGGCGCAGGGGAAAGCCGCCTGTTGGCGTTACCCCGTCGCCTTCAATTTTATTTGCATATATGCCGTTGCGGCCGACAGCGCAGGGAAAGTCCAGATCACCGCAGATCAAACGGCCGTCATGGGGGGCAGTTGTGGCAGGAAAAACGAAAATATCCATGAGAAGATTATAGCGTTAGCTCAAGGGAACCCCAAGCTGTGCCGAATGGGAGAACAGATATTGCCTAGCGGACGATATCGAGAATAACCGGCATGCGATCATTTTTGGCGACCGCCATGGCGCGATATTTGTTGAGTCCGTCCATCATTGCATTTGTGAAGTCGAGGGTCGTTGGGGCTGGGCCACCGGTGCTGCTTGTGACGTTAGTTGTGGTTGCGGTGAGGGTTGCGCCATTGTGAGGCGTCTTGTCATGGCGAGCCGGGCGAAGGTTCTGGGCGGCGGGTGTCGTCTGGGTTGGGGCGGGTATTTTTGCTGCGTCGGCCAGGGCTGTTACGGTTACTCGATCAATCGGTGCTGCTTGTGCGGTCTGTGTGCCGTCAAGCCAGGGCAGACTGTTGATCGGAACTCGTGGGCCGGAAAGGTCGGGGGCAAAGGCGGCGGCCTGTGTAAATTCTTCTCTGGGTTTATCTCCGGGCAGGTCTCCGGGCAGGTCTGCGGCTGGTGCGGCCGGGGTGCCGCTCGCTGTTTCCTTTGCGTTTACCGCAGCGACAGCGACATCAGCCGGGGATGCGGCCGGGGATGACGGGGACGCTTGGGCGAGCTCGACACCATCGGCCACGGTGCGGCTATAGGTGACCTTGCCAGCCATATACCAGGGTGCGTCGGGGTTGGCGGCTTCGGCAATCATGGTGCCGTCGTTCCCGTCGTCTCCGAGAAAGGCGGTATAGATATGTTCGCCGAGGTCTTTGCCCGAGGCTTCGTCAAAAATCATATTGACGGTGGCAGCGCCCAATCCCGCAAGACCGCCAAAAAGACCGCCACCGATCATCCGTGGGAGGGCGGCGATTTCGTCACCGGTGATCTCGCGGTAAATGGTTGAGATAATGGGAATATGCTGAAGCGGATTGATGATGTCGAGAAAATCGCCGAAGGTAAATCCGTCTTCACCAAAGGGCTGAAAGGTATCCTCACCGTTTTCATGTGTACGGTTTTGCGCGCCATTAGGGGCGTTTCTTTGGGCGTTGAGGGCGGTCGATAAGAGTTCCATTTAGATTCTCTGGGTCTTCCCTGTGATTCTCTGTCCTGCGATTTTCTGCGGTTCTTTGTGATTTCCTGCGCCTTTAAGGTTAGCAAGAAGAATGCCAGAAAGTTTTTCGTCTTTTAAAAAATAAAGACGTTATATCAATGGCTTGGCCATCTCACTTCGGAGGGGGAGGGAGTACAGGCAGGAAAGGGGGGCAAAATTTTCCCGTTTGTTGGGATAAATCCGCCGTTTTTTTGCTGAAAAGCGGCCTAGAGATGGTGTCCGGCGCGCACGGCCTTGGTTTTCAAATAGGCCTCGTTATGGCCGTTGGCGGGAAAGGCGTGGGCAACCCGTTCAGTTATTTCGATATCGTAACATTCCAGAGCCTCGACCTTGGCCGGGTTGTTGGTCATCAGCCGCACCTTGTCGAAACCGCGACTGCGCAGCATGTCGGCGGCAACCCGGAAAAGCCGCTCATCGGCGTCGAAACCCAGTTGTTCATTGGCCTCGAAGGTGTCGAAGCCGTGATCCTGAAGGGCATAAGCGCGGAGTTTATTGGCCAGGCCGATACCCCGGCCTTCCTGGGTAAGATAGAGCAGAATGCCGGAGCCAGTTTTGCTTTCCGCCATTGCCGTCAGTGCGCCGCGCAGTTGATCGCCGCAATCGCAGCGCAGAGAGCCGAGAAGATCGCCGGTGAAGCAGGCTGAATGAATGCGGGTTAGAATCGGCTCGCCGGGGGCTGGATCGCCGATTTCGATGGCATAGTGTTCACTGCCGCCGTCTTCGGGCCTAAACGCAGTGATGCGGGTGTTTTGGGCCAGGGCAAGTGGAACCGGAACCGAAACGATTTCAGTTAAGCCGCAATCGGTCCGGGCCTGATAGATCGCGATGTCGGTGGCGGAAACGGCCAGAAAACCGGCATCCAGCGCCCATTTGTGCACGCCCGTTTGGTCATTTTCAAAGCCTTTCAGCAGGTGCTCGGCAAGGGGTGTGCAGATGCAGGCTGGCAACAGAAGGGCAAGGCGGGCCAGGTCTACGGCCGCTTCGTTGAGGTCGCCGGCGGGGGCGGGAACGGTCGGCAGATGGGCGAAAGGCCCTGAGGCGTGCTCACTTGTCGGATCGCTCAAGCCGCGCAGGATGGCGGCATCGAAGGCCACCGGCAGGGGGAGAACCACCACTTTTCCGTCTTTTGATGTGGCTCCGTCTGAGGCGGCGCTTGCTTCAAAAAGGCCAGAAGAGAGGGCAAGAACCGCCGCCCGCTGGGCGGTTAGGGCAAGAACCGACGGCCCGGCGGCCTGAATCTCGGGTCTTTCCCCGGTTTGTCCGGAAAAAGATTCAGCCGCCTGGGCAAGAATCGCTTTTGGCGCCTTATTGTGTTCAAGACTGTAAATCACGACCGGTTGGCCACGGCGCAATTCCGACAAGGCGCGCTCAACAGCCGATCGCACGGCGCGGGGACAGGGCGCGGTGGCGGCGAGGGCGGAAGGGGTACTCGTTTTTAAGGGCCTATCCTTGACCATAATTTTGACCGGGACCTTTATGTTTTCCAGTTTCTTGGTCGAAACTCGCATTGTGGGGGGATTGAAAAACGGCTTTCCCACGGGCGGGCAACATGTAACATAAACAATGCTAGGATCTAAAAGCTTTCCTGCCGGGGCAATTTCTCTCTTTTAGAGGGGTGAGCCAGCTCCGGACTTTCACAAACGGATTTGTAACCGTATATATCTCCAGATGTCTGCAAAAAGAAAAATTCTTCTTATCGAGGATGATACGGCTTTAAGGCAGTCCCTTGCCGAGCAGCTTGAGCTCTATAAGGAGTTTGCGCTCAGCGAAGCGGGGACCGGCGTTGAGGGTCTGGAAATGGCCCAGAACGGCCAGTTCGATATTATTCTGCTCGATGTCGGTCTACCGGATATGGACGGTCGGGAAGTTTGCCGTCTGATGCGCCAAGCCGGGGTGAGTGTGCCGGTTCTCATTCTCACTGTTGCCGATTCAGACGCTGACACCATTCTCGGCCTTGATGCCGGGGCGAATGATTATGTTTCAAAACCGTTTCGTATCGGTGTTCTGCTGGCGCGGATCAGGGCCCAGTTGCGTCAGCATGAGCAGAGCGAAGACGCGGTTTTTACGGTTGGTCCCTATAATTTTCAGCCAGGGAATAAATTGCTGCTTGATGAAGAGAGCGACAATAAAATCCGCCTGACCGAAAAGGAAACGGCGATTTTAAAGTTTCTGTACCGTTGCGGGGACAAGCCGGCAAGTCGTGGCGTTCTTCTTGACGAGGTTTGGGGATACAATAGCGGGGTCACCACCCACACTCTGGAAACTCATATCTATCGGTTGCGTCAGAAAATTGAGGAAGATCCGTCAAATGCCCAAATTCTGGTCACCGAACAGGGTGGCTATCGGCTCGTCCATTGAGCAGAGGGTCTGATCGGTTGGTTTTTGCCGATCACGAAAACTTTAGATGTATTTAATTTTTTAATG
>JABJES010000102.1 GCA_018663165.1 Rhodospirillaceae bacterium | reverse complement strand
TCAATCTCCGGCGCATGGCGATGGGCGGCGATTGCGTAAGCTTGAAAGCCATCACTAACTTCAGCGAAAAGACTCGTCTCCTTTGCCGCCCTCCCCGCACCCGAAACCCCGGACTTGGCGTCGATAATAATTTCGTCGGGCAGGATCACTCCGGATTCAACAAGCGGGATCAGCGGCAACAGAGCAGCCGTCGGATAGCATCCAGGATTAGCGACCAGATTTGCATCCTTTATCTGAGGCCTCGCCAATTCGGTCAGCCCATAAACAGCCTGACGTTGAAGTTCCGGTGCCTGATGGGGTTGCCCATACCAGGTTTCATACTGGCCCGTATCCGCCAGCCTGAAATCGGCCGAAAGATCGATTACCCGAGAGCCCTTCGGCAAAGCGTTGATAACTTTCTGGGTCGTGCCATGGGGCAGACAACAAAAAATAATATCGGCCTTTGTGAAATCGGCGTCTTCCGCCTTTATCATCGAAGGCAGATCGAGATGAGCAAGATGAGGATAAAGTTCGCCAAACTGCCGCCCGGCATTACGGTCGGCCGTTAAGGCAGATATCTTGACCTGACCATGATGGGATAACAGGCGCACAAGTTCGGCCCCGGTATAACCGCTGGCACCTAGAATGACCGCCTGAATCTTCTGTGAAACCGATGACATAAAATCTACACCTTCTCCAGATAAAGAGAATAAAGCCGAAGTGAAGAATTGGAAAGCCATCCTTGAACGAAAAAGGGGCGTCCCGCTCGGAACGCCCCTAAGTTCATTGGAACTGGAAACGTACCTTTAGCGTTTCGAGAACTGATGGCTCCGGCGCGCTTTATGACGGCCATATTTCTTACGCTCGACAACACGGGAGTCACGGGTAAGAAAACCGCCTTTTTTCAGAACCGGTCGCAATGCAGGCTCGAATTTAATCAGCGCCCTCGAAATTGCGTGACGCACAGCACCTGCCTGACCGGAAAGACCACCGCCGGAAACTGTACAGACGAGGTCGAACTGATCGACGCGAGCCGCCGCCTCAAAGGGCTGACGAATGATCATACGCAGCACCGGGCGGGCGAAATAAATTTCGATATCGCGGCCATTGACCGTTACCTTGCCAGCGCCAGGCTTGATCCAGAGGCGGGCAACCGCATCCTTACGCTTACCGGTCGCATAGGCGCGGCCATGCTCGTCGATCTGCGGCTCGGGTAGTTCTTCAGGTTCAGAAACGAGATCGGGTGCAACTTGCGCCAGATCGGGTGCAATATCGGCCAGGGTGGCTCCGCCTTCGGAAACAGCAGACTCTGCAGCTTCCGGGGCCGCTTCCTGAATATCGTCAGCCATGCTCAGGCGCTCCTCTTGTTCTTGTCATTCATTGCTCCAACGTCGAGCGTCTCTGGCTTTTGGGCCTCATGGGGATGGTCTATCCCGGCATAAATACGCAGATTACGCATCTGGGTGCGGCCAAGCGGATTACGCGGAACCATACGCTCAACGGCTTTGCTCAACACCCGTTCGGGATGGGCGCCACTGAGAATTCCACCGGCGGTCGCCGATTTGATGCCGCCGGGAAAGCCTGTATGACGGTAATAAACTTTGTCGCTGAGTTTGCGCCCGGTCAGCTTCACCTTTTCAGCATTGATAACGACGATATGATCGCCGCAATCCATATGCGGGGTGTACGTCGTCTTGTGCTTGCCGCGCAGCATATTGGCGATAATCGCTGCAAGGCGGCCCAAGACCAGCCCTTCTGCATCGATTAGATACCACTTTTTGTCAATCTCGGAAGGTTTCGCGCTATAGGTTTTCATCTGTCGTCCATCTATCTTTTATATCTTTTGGCCAGCCGGATCGTCGGTCGGCCCCAACTTTCGTGAAGGCGCGGAGTATGCCACGGTTTTTTCCCGTGTCAACTCGAAATATCCATAAAATCGAATACCTTAGGCGTGCGGTATTATAGTAGTGCAAAGCCAGCCGATCCCCCTCGTCAGGCGGTTTCACGGGCCAGCCAGCTAAGATAATCCGTTGAACCATCAGTGATCGGCAAGGCGACGATACAGGGGCAATCGTAACTGTGCAGGTCCTTTACCCTTGCCGTCAGAGCCGACAGATGGGTGGCGCGTGTCTTGACGATAAGCACGGCTTCATCAGAGTCTTCGATCTTCCCTTCCCACCAATAGAGAGACTGCATGGACTCAATGATATTGGCGCAGGCGATCAGACGCTCCTCAAGCAGAGTACGGGCAATCGTCCGGGCTTCCTTCTTTGATTCCGTCGTTACATAGACAAGCGAAAAATCCATGATGCCTCCCACATGCTGTTTCCCACATGCTGCTTCACAAAGGGAGGCCAAAAGAAACGCTCTTGGCCTGAAATGAAATTTAGCCTACCATAATTCCCGTGTCTCGACGTTGACACAAGGGAGGTGATCCCGGGCTTTCGTCCTGTGGATCCCATTATCAAGGGACAGTTGGGGAGATTTCGTTTGAGCACGGCACAGCCCGCCATCGACGAAAGCGAAAACAAGACCGAAAAGCGTGTCGTGCGCCTTAATTCCAAGCCGACGGCGGCTCAGCACGACTGGCTGGCCCGTGGCCTCGACCAGACGGGGGGCAAGCTGCCGCTCTTTGACGATCATGGAAAGCGCATCGACCCCCGCACCATCCGTAGCTGCATTGAGCAGGGCTGGGCCGAGCCCTGGTTCGCCAACCCGCTAAAGCCCGACTGGCTGGTCTGTAAGCTGATGCCCTTGGGCCGCGAAGTTCTGACCAGGGGAAAATAGCCCCCTGCCGCCTGAACCGGCGGCTTTCACTTCGGGGCCTTTAATTCGGATCGTTTAATTCGGCCAGTTCCAGGGTTATGCCTTCCGGCCCTCTGATAAAAACCAGCTTTCTGCTGTGAAAATCCAGAATTTCATTGAGAATTTCAACACCGGCAGCGCGCAGACGGGCGACTTCAGCCTCGATGTCATCGACGGCAAAACAGACATGGTTAAACCCCAGCCGGTCGAGACGGACAATATCGGGGTCGGGCTTGATCTCGGGACGGTGGTATTTCAACAATTGCACTTCCATCCGTGGCGACGCACCGGGAAGAACCAGAGTCATATGTTCCGCCTTGATGTCCTTAAGCCCCATGAAGGCATCAAATTTTTCGCCCTCAATGACCTTTGAAATCACCTCTTCCAGGCCCAAAAGCATGAAAAATGCCTTGGCCTTATCAATATCCCGCACAACAACAGTGACATGATCAAAGTTACGGATCATTACCATCTCCCTTTCGCATAATTGTTTTTTTTAACCCTATAACAATGCACATCCTTAACAGGCGAGAAAATGAGCAATGAAAGAATAAGGCCCATCCCGGCGGTTCTGGAATCAACAAGGGGCCAGACTTGAAAGCCTGACCCCTTTTTATTGGTCGGAACGGCAGGATTTGAACCTGC
>JABJES010000134.1 GCA_018663165.1 Rhodospirillaceae bacterium | reverse complement strand
CGACGTGCGTGGAAAAGGTATAACTTTCGTTCGGCATGGTACCCACCGTTATCGGGCCAATCGTTAATTGCGAACGATAATCAAATCGCACTCGCTGCTTAGTTTCTAGGCAAGCGCGGTTCGGGGGGCACCGGGCAACAGAAGCCCCCCACTTGATACGAATTGTTTGTGACAGGAAATTCAAGCGCAAAACCATGGCAATCGAACCCCTACAATATGACCAAATGGTCGAAGAGGCCCTGCGCAGCGTCATCCGCCGTGCGCTCGCCGAAATCGCCGAAGACGGCCTTTCCGGAAAACACCAGTTCTACATCACCTTTCTGACCGATTTTCCCGGTGTTGACATCCCTGATCATCTCCACGCCCAGCATCCCGGCGAAATGACTATTGTGCTGGAGCATCAGTTTTGGGGCCTGGAAGTCGGCGCCGAAGCCTTTGAGGTCACGTTGAGCTTCAACAAGGCCAACGAACGCCTGACCATCCCCTTTGAAGCGATCACCGCCTTTGCCGACCCGAGCGTCAAATTTGGCCTTCAGTTTCAAGGCCAGAACAGCACCGTTCAGCCTCTCCCGGAGAGAGAGTTGGAGAGCGCCCAGGAAACCGGCTCGAAGATTGGCGGCGGCAAAGAAAAATCCTCGCAATCCGCCAAAAGCAAAGGCAAAGGTGAAAGCGAAAAAGCACCGGAAAGCGGCGAAGTGATCGCCCTTGATGCCTTCCGCAAGGATTCCGGCAAGACCTGACCCCCGTTCCCGGTGTATCTTTGTCAACCAGCCGCACCAGCCCGGAAGGTTTATGGATGTCCGATTTTTCCTATCACGAGATGTTCCCACTAGGAGACGATGACACTCCTTACCGTTGCCTGACGACGGATTACGTCTCAACAATCGAGGTCGGCGATAAAACCATCCTTCAGGTTGAGGCCGAGGCCCTGACCCTGCTCGCCGAAACCGCCCTGCGCGATACTTCCCACCTGCTCAGGCCCGGCCATCTGAAAAAACTGCGCCTCATCCTCGACGATCCGGAGGCCTCCGATAACGACCGTTTCGTCGCCGTCGAGATGCTAAAAAACGCCTGCATATCGGGCGGCATGACCCTGCCCATGTGCCAGGACACCGGTACCGCCATCGTCATGGGCAAGAAGGGCCAGAATGTGTGGACGCACGGGTCAGACGAAGCGGCCCTGGCCGAGGGAATTCACAACACCTATACCGGCACCTCCCTGCGCTACAGCCAGATGGCGGCCCTCGACATGTTTACCGAGAAAAACACCGGCAATAACCTGCCCGCCCAAATCGAGATTTATGCAACAGAGGGCGACTGTTACAAATTCCTGTTCATGGCCAAGGGTGGCGGCTCTGCCAACAAGACCTTCCTGTATCAGGAAACCAGGGCGCTTTTAAATCCGACATCGTTGCTGAAATTCATTGATGAGAAAATCCGTACCCTGGGCACTTCGGCCTGTCCGCCCTATCATTTGGCCATCGTCATCGGCGGCACATCTGCGGAAATGACCCTGAAGACAGTGAAACTGGCGAGCACCCATTACCTCGACAGCCTGCCAACCACAGGCAACCCCCACGGCCAAGCCTTTCGCGACATCAAATTTGAACAAGAAGTAATCAATATCGCCCAGAACACCGGCATCGGTGCCCAGTTCGGCGGCAAATATTTCTGCCACGATGTGCGGGTCATCCGCCTACCCCGCCATGGAGCCTCGTGTCCGGTGGGGATCGGCGTTTCCTGTTCGGCCGACCGACAGATTCTCGGCAAGATCACACCAGAAGGCGTTTTCGTCGAACAACTGGAAACCAATCCGGCCCAATACCTGCCCGAGATCAAGGAATCTTCCCTCGCCGGTGAGGTAGTCAAAATCGACCTCAACCTGCCAATGCATGAAATCCGCAAGATTCTCAGCCAGCATCCGATCAAGACCCGGCTGTCGCTCTCTGGTCCGATGGTCGTGGCCCGGGATATCGCCCATGCCAAGCTCAAGGAACGGATCGATTGCGGCGACGGGTTGCCCGACTACATCAAGGATCACATCGTCTATTACGCCGGTCCGGCCAAAACGCCTGAGGGCTATGCCTCGGGGTCCTTCGGCCCGACCACGGCCGGACGCATGGATTCCTACGTCGATCTCTTCCAGTCCCAGGGCGGCAGCCTGGTTATGCTGGCCAAGGGCAACCGCAGTCCGGTGGTCAAGGACGCCTGCGCCAAGCATGGGGGCTTTTATCTTGGTTCCATCGGCGGCCCCGGCGCGCGGCTGGCCCAGGACTGCATCAAAAAGGTCGAGGTGCTGGAATTCGAAGACCTCGGCATGGAAGCGGTGTGGAAGATCGAGGTTGAGGATTTCCCGGCTTTCATCATCATCGACGATAAGGGCCATGATTTCTTCGCCCATATCCACTCAACGGTTCCTAAAGCCTGATGCCAGTGCCGATGCCTGAATTCCTCATCGACGGACCCAAACGGGCTCCGGTTACGTTTGCCCTGACCCATGGTGCGGGTGCGGCCATGGACACACCTTTTATGACGACGTTTGCCGAAGGTCTGGCTTTAAGGGGCCACAGAATCATTCGCTTTGAATTCCCCTATATGCATGAGCGCCGCATCAGCGGTAAAAAACGCCCCCCCGACCGCGCCCCGGTACTGCTGGACACCTGGCGGGCAGTGGCGGCGAAAATCAACGCCAAGCGCCTGGTTGTCGGCGGCAAATCCATGGGCGGGCGGATCGCCAGTCTGCTCGCCGCCGAGCGGGAAGAGACCGGAGACCCTTTGTCCGGGATTGTCTGCCTCGGCTATCCCTTTCACCCGCCGGGCAAACCCGACAAGCTGCGTGTCGATCACCTGCGCGGCCTCAAGACCCCGACTCTGATCGTCCAGGGCGAACGCGATCCCTTTGGCAAAAAAGACGAAGTGAAGAGTTATCGCCTGCCCAAATCGATCCGCTTCCACTGGCTTACCGATGGCGAACATTCGTTCAAACCGCGCAAGGCCTCAGGACGCACCGAGGCCGATAACTGGACGCAAGGGATTGAGGCCATCGACGGTTTTCTAACCGGCCTGAAGCAGCCGTAATGCTGGCAGAGAATGTTTTATGATGGCCGAAATCCGCAAACGCTCTGTGAAGATCGCCGGGCACAGGACCAGCGTCTCCATTGAGGCCGGCTTCTGGGATGCCCTGAAAGACATCGCCGCAGCCAAGGATAAGTCAGTAAATACACTGGTTGAGGAGATCGACCGCGACCGCCAGGGCAACCTCTCCAGCGCCATCCGTCTTTACGTTTTAAAATATCTGCAAAAAAAGGCCTGAACCGCCCAAACTTCGACGCCGCCTAGATTCCGTGATAATCGCGGTACCATTCAACGAAACGAGGCACGCCTTCTTCGATTGAGGTGGTTGGCTTGAATCCGAAGTCCCGTATGCTGGCCTCAATATCAGCCGAAGTTTCCTTAACGTCACCCGGCTGCATCGACTCAAAATGGATTTCTGCCTTTTTACCAAGGGCAGTCTCCAAAGTTTCGATCAACTTCATCAGCGGTTCGCTGTGGTTATTGCCGAGATTATAGACCCGGTGCGGCGCGGGTCCTCCATCGTCGGGTGGCGGGTGTCCGAGGCACCCCAGGGTGCCAGCGACGATATCATCGATATAGGTGAAATCGCGCTTCATATTACCCTGATTGAAAACCGGGATCGGCTCACCGGCGAGGATCTTTTGGGTGAAAATATACAGCGCCATGTCGGGGCGCCCCCACGGTCCATAGACAGTAAAAAAACGCAAGCCCGTGGCCGGCAGGCGATAGAGATGGGCATAGCTGGCGGTGATCAGCTCGGCCGACTTCTTGGTCGCGGCATAAAGAGAGACCGGATCATCAACCCGGTCTTCAACCGAAAAGGGGAGCTTGGTATTGCCGCCGTAAACCGATGACGAACTGGCATAAACCAGATGCTTCAATTTGGGCAGAAGGCGGCAGGTCTCCAGGACAACAAGCTGACCGGAAATATTGCAGTGGATATAGGCATAGGGGTTTTCCAGGGAATAACGCACCCCGGCCTGAGCTGCCAGATGCACCACCCGATCAATGTCAGGATATTGCCCGGCCAGAGAGAGCATCGCCTCCTTGTCGGCAATATCCAGCTTATGAAAAACAAAGCCTTTCTCACCCTCAAACTGGGCGAGGCGCGCCTCTTTCAGGGCGACATCATAATAATCGTTGAGGTTATCAACACCGATGACCGTTTCACCACGCGCCAAAAGAACCTTGGCGATGTGGGAACCGATGAAACCGGCAACTCCTGTGATAAGAACGGGCATGAATGACTTTCCGGCTCTCTTGTGTTTGTCTAGCGGGCAATCTATGCCACATTCGCCCGCCTAATCCAATTATCCCGACACAGAGTTCACCTGATTTATCCCATGACCGACCTCCTTTTCCCTGAAGACACCCTGGCGCGCCGTATAGCGGCTTATGAAAACACAGCTAAAGCAAATGAAGGCCTGCACGCCCTGTTCACCGCCCAGACCGATCGCATCGCCTATCTTAAGCGCCACCGGGACTGGGTTGAGAAAAACCGCTGGGGCATGGGCGACCGGGCCTTTCACTATATGTGGATGCTGATTTTGGCCGATGCAGCGGCGCGGTTTCCCTCCCTCGACCTTCTCGAAATCGGCGTTTTCAAGGGTCAGACGATTTCCCTGTGGGCGCTGATCACCCGAGAGCTCGGGCTCAACGCCTCGATTACCGCTATCTCGCCCTTTGAAGGTAATCTCAAGCCCCAGCCCCGCCTGCTGCACAGCTTACGCAAAAAGCTCGACCCCACCTACCGGGAGGCCAATGCAGTAGGGAACCTCCACGCGATTGATGATTATCTTGCCCGTAACCGGGAAATTTTCACCGCCTTTGATCTCGACTTTGGGGGCGTCAAGGCGATTAAGGGCTTTTCCAACGCCCCGGAAATAACCGCCCAGGTTTCGAACGAGACCTTTGCCCTGGTCTATATCGATGGCGACCACACGTTAGAGGTTGCCCGCTCTGATATTGCCACCTATGCCCCGCTGGTCCGCGCAGGAGGGTATCTGATTATGGACGATGCCGCCTGTTTTCTTCCCGGCGAGACTTTCTGGAAAGGATTCGAGAGCGTTTCAAAGGCCTGCGAAGACATACCAGCACTCGGATTTACCAATGTAATCAATATCGGCCATAACCGGATTTTCCAAAAAAACGGTAGCTGAATCCCCCGATATTTGACTTGCGCGACCCATTTGACCATGATCCCCGCCTTTCCGCCCCAACCCCGTTTATTAGGAACCCGTGGCATGAACCTGAAATTACATTCCGTTTCCATCGCTTTGTGCGCCCTTGTCGCCTTGGCTCTTATCGCTTCGCCCGCCGAAGCGAAGAAAGAGATCAAGAACTGGCCCTGCAAATCGGCCCTGACCGATGATATCCCCGCCAGCGTGATCTGGAACCCGGCGCCAAAACTCGACCCTTCCTGGGAGGAAGATGAAGGCGTGCGCAAAATCGTCCAGTATGCGATTGACCCGGCAAATCCGCCCAGTGAAGGCAAAGACGCCATCGCTGAATATGCCGCAACGCTCGGCGCCGACAAGGACAAGAGGCTGGTTCAGGTTTTCACCGGCCTGCTTGCAGAAACCAACGTCTTTCACACCATTGTCATTTCCGGTATCCGCAATTTCATCATCAAGGCTAAAATTCTTGCCGATGTCGTGGCCGAAAATGATGCAGAGATCAACGACCCCAACACGAGCGCCCAACGCAAGAAAGACGTCGAAGTGGCTCGGGCCTCGAATTTCCATGATATGGACGATGCGGAAGAAGAAGCAGAATTCCTCTGCCACCGCTATGATTATGTTGAAAAGAAGCTCGGCCTTCTGACCGACCAGTTACGCGCGGAAATGACGAAAAAATAAGCCGACTCTCTATCGCAAGTCGGTTAAACAACCACCCTAAAAGGGCCACGGCTTAATTGCCGTGGCCCTTTTTTGTCGAATCGCGACAAATACAACATGGCAAGTTTGTGGTATTTCAAGCGGTTACGAAGATGTCTAAAATTGTTCATTGTTTATGTTGCCTTTTCTTCCCCAGCAGTTAAAAATTCATACTTCTTCAGGGGGGCAACTTTGGTATTTCTGGGAAAAATTTCAATCTTCTCTTAATTGAGAGGGGCGAAGAATCCCCGAACATGTCGAGGGTGTAACAATAAAAAAACCGGACGGGGCTTACCCCTGAGAGTCAGACGTCCCACTCGCTACTCAAAACCCTTAGGGAGGAACACTCTATGCGAGGCAAATCACTTCTTGCGGCTGCGATTCTTCTGGGCGGCGCCCAGGCAGCTTCTGCTGGCAATCATACTGATTGGCTGAACTACGGCGGCGATCTCGGTCAGACCCGTTATACGACTGACAAGCAGATCAACACCGGAAACGTTAAAAACCTTAAAGTTAAATACATCTTCCAGACCGGCGTGATCGGTTCTTTCGAGAACACCCCGATCGTCGAAAATGGCATGATGTATGTCACCACCCCTTACAACCACGTGTTCGCACTTGACGCCAAGACCGGCACCCAGAAGTGGCATTACGAGCACAAGCTCGGCACCACCATCTTCTGCTGTGGCCCGAACAACCGTGGCGTCGGTATTGATGGCAACAACGTCTACATGGCGACACTTGATGCCATGCTGATCGCGATCAACAAGAAAACTGGTGAACAAGTATCCGATTAATCATTAATCAAAGAGTGTAGTAGAGCGATTATGGCAATAAATAT
>JABJES010000158.1 GCA_018663165.1 Rhodospirillaceae bacterium | reverse complement strand
CCTGGAAACCGTGGCCAATGTCGAAGCCGACCGTTACGCAAAGCTGCATCTACCGAACCGCCACGGCGGCGCATCCTTGCCCGATATACAGGTCATCGACATGCGCAAAGACGGCCCGCAAAGCGGACAATGGCTGTCGCCCCTTTTGCGAACAGAGCTCGCCGACACTTTTGCCGCCAACAAACAGGCAATGCTGTTCCTTAACCGCAGGGGCTATGCACCGCTGACGCTCTGCCGCAAATGCGGTTATCGCTTTCAGTGTCCCGATTGCACGGCCTGGCTGGTCGAACACCGGCGGGGCGGAGGAGATCGGGAAGGACGGCTGACCTGCCACCATTGCGGTTATGCCATTCCCGCACCCAAAGCCTGTCCCCAATGCGAGAACGCGGACCACCTTGCCGCCTGCGGCCCTGGGGTTGAGCGCCTGGCCGAAGAGGTGCGTGCGCTTTTCCCCGATATCCGGACTGAAATTATGTCCAGCGATCTGCTTTCCGGCCCCCAGGCCGTCGCCGACCTGATCCATCGAGTCGAAAACCATGAAATCGACCTTTTGATCGGCACCCAGATCGTCGCCAAAGGGCACCACTTTCCCCGCCTTACCCTGGTCGGAGTGGTCGATGCGGATCTCGGACTCGACGGTGGTGATTTACGCGCCGCCGAGCGGACCTATCAACTGCTCCATCAGGTTTCCGGACGAGCCGGACGCGGGCAAGACCCTGGCCGGGTGTGGCTGCAAACCTATCGCCCCGACCATCCGGTTATGCAGGCCTTGATCAGTGGCGGCCGCGACGCCTTTATCGAGGCCGAAAGCGAGGACCGCAAAAGCTTCGGTCTGCCTCCCTTTGGCCGCCTGGCGGCGCTGATCGTCTCGGGAAAGAATGCGTCTGAAGTTGCCACGACCGCCAAGCGTCTCGCCCGTAATGCACCGCAAATCGCCGCCATTGAGGTTCTCGGCCCCGCACCGGCACCACTTACGATCCTCCATGGCCGCGCCCGCTGGCGCCTTCTCGTCAAGGCTGGCCGCAACACCAACCTCCCGGCAATCATCAAGGACTGGGTGGAAAGGCTGGAAATACCCCGTACTATCCGCATAAAGGTCGATATCGACCCGGTCAGCTTCCTTTGAGAACACCCTTGGAAAAGCGATCCATATAAAAAAAGCGGTCTTTTTCAGCCCTTTTTTGCAGATTCCGCCAAGTCCAGTTGCAACAACAGAAGGTCTATGTTAGGTATCGCTGGCCTTGCTCAAGGGGGTGTCCCCGAGGCAAGGTATTTTTGTTGAATATCAACAAGTTGGTTTACTTGGGACGTGTGGCCCACAGGGTTCAGGGGACTGTGTTCAGGTGGCATCAAAGGCCTCAGGAATAGGTGAAATTGCCCGGCGTTACGCTGCGGCGATTTTCGAGCTAGCGACTGAAAAAGCTGAAATCGACGGTGTTGCCGACGATTTTCGCCGGATTCAGGCTATGGTCGAGGACAGCGCTGATCTGAAAAGGCTGCTCAAAAGCCCCATCTTTTCCCGCAAAGAACAGGCTCTGGCCATGGCCGCTCTGGCGAAAAAAGCTGAATTCTCAGACATAACGACGAATTTCATCGCCCTGGCCGCCCGTAACCGCCGTCTTTTCATGCTTTTAGATGTCATTGACCGGTTTTTCGAGCACCTGTCTCAACAGCGCGGCGAAGTTAAGGCCGATGTCTTGTCGGCTGCCGCACTCAATAAGGGCCAGATGGCCTCTCTTCAGGAGTCACTGAAAAAGACTTTCGGTAAGGAAGTTTCTCTCCACACGTCGGTTGACGCATCACTGATTGGCGGGCTTATTGTCCGCGTCGGTTCGCGGATGATCGACAGCTCACTTCGCACCAAGATTCAGAAATTACAACTCGCCATGAAAGGGATTGGATAATGGATATCCGGGCCGCGGAAATCTCTTCGATCCTCAAGGATCAGATTGAAAATTTTGACGCCGAGGCTGATGTCGCGGAAGTCGGACAAGTTCTCAGTGTTGGGGATGGTATCGCCCGTATTTACGGTCTCGATAACGTCCAGGCCGGTGAAATGGTCGAATTTCCAGGCGGCGTCAAAGGTATGGCGCTCAACCTTGAAAGCGACAATGTCGGCGTCGTTATTTTCGGCGATGATCGCTATATCAAAGAAGGCGACACCGTCAAACGTACCGGTGCCATCGTCGAGGTTCCCATCGGCAAGGGTCTGCTCGGGCGCGTCGTTGACGGCCTTGGCAATCCCATCGACGGCAAGGGGCCGATCGAAGATGCCAAGATGGGCCAGGTTGAGATTAAGGCACCGGGCATTATCCCCCGCCAATCGGTCCACGAGCCCATGCAGACGGGTCTCAAAGCCGTTGACAGCCTGATCCCCATTGGCCGTGGCCAACGCGAGCTGATCATCGGCGATCGCCAAACCGGCAAGACGGCGATTATCGTCGACACCATCATCAACCAGAAAGAGGCCCACGAAGCCAATGATGAGGACAAAAAGCTGTTCTGCATCTATGTCGCCATTGGCCAAAAGCGCTCGACCGTGGCCCAGATCGTCAAAACCCTGGAAGAGAACGGCGCCATGGAATATTCCATCGTCGTCGCCGCCACCGCCTCTGATCCCGCACCCCTGCAGTTCCTGGCGCCCTATACCGGTTGCGCCATGGGCGAATTTTTCCGCGATAACGGCATGCATGCGGTCATCTTCTATGACGATCTGTCCAAGCAGGCTGTCGCCTATCGCCAGATGTCACTGTTGCTTCGCCGCCCGCCGGGTCGTGAAGCCTATCCCGGCGATGTCTTTTATGTCCATTCGCGCTTGTTGGAACGCTCGGCCAAAATGAGTGACGAGAACGGCGCCGGTTCGCTGACCGCCCTGCCGGTCATCGAAACCCAGGCTGGTGACGTTTCGGCCTATATTCCGACCAACGTGATTTCGATCACCGATGGT
>JABJES010000168.1 GCA_018663165.1 Rhodospirillaceae bacterium | reverse complement strand
CAGAAACCGATCAACAGATAGGACGCAAGCCCGACCCCTTCCCAGCCGAAGAAAAGCTGCACCATATTATCGGCAGTAACCAGCATCAGCATGAAGAAGGTAAAGAGATTAAGGTAGGCGAAGAAACGGGGAATCGCGTCATCTTTCGCCATATAGCCGATGGAATAGACATGGACCATGGCCGAAACCACGGTAACCACGACCATCATGACAACAGTAAGAGTGTCGAATTTGAGCGCCCAGTTCGCCTGAAGATTTCCTGAATCAATCCAGGCAAACAGCTCAACGACAATATTTTGACCGCTACCGGCTATTTCAAAAAACAGGAAAACCGAAATAAGAGCCGAAAGGATCAGCATCGCACAGGCGATCAGCTCAGACTGACGATCACCAAGCCAGCGCCCGAAGAAGCCGGTTACAACAGCGCCGAGAAGCGGCAGGAATATGGCGGCGACATAAAGCAACCCGGTTATCCCTTCATCACATTGATGTCCTCGACCTCGATCGTCCCGCGGTTGCGGAAATAGACGATCATAATAGCCAGGCCGATGGCCGCCTCGGCAGCGGCAACGGTGAGAATAAACATGGCAAAAATCTGCCCCGATAGATCATGAAGAAAGGAAGAGAACGCCACCATATTAATATTGACCGCAAGCAGCATCAGCTCAACCGACATCAAGATAACAATGACGTTTTTGCGGTTAAGAAAAATACCGAAAACCCCCAGAGCGAACAAAATCGCCGCCACAGACAGGTAATGGGAAAGAGTGATTTCAAACATTTCCTAGACCCCTCCCCTTATCTTTACTTTTTTGAGCTCGATCCGATCCTTGGCATTCACCGATACCTGATGGGCGATGTTCTGTTTGCGCACGCCCTTACGAGTGCGCAGGGTGAGCGTAATCGCTCCGATCATGGCCACCAGAAGCACCAGGCCCGCAGCCTGGAAAAGGTAGAAATAATGGGTGTAGATCAACTTTCCAATCGCCAGAGTATTGGATACACCCGGATCCGGTGCCAGGGCCGAAAGCGGCGCACCGGGCCCCGGCACGGCCTGCGCGGAAAAGGCCCAGCCACCAGCAACCATCAAAAGCTCGATCAACAGGATAAGACCGATCAACCCACCAACCGGCAGATAATTGAGAAACCCTTCACGCAATTTGACGAAATTAATATCGAGCATCATCACCACAAAGAGGAACAACACCGCCACAGCGCCGACATAGACGACGACCAGGATCATGGCCAGGAATTCAGCCCCAAGCAGAATGAACAGCCCGGCACCGTTGAAAAAGGCGAGGATCAGGAACAGCACAGAATGAACAGGATTGCGGGAGACAATGACCATCACACCAGAAGCGACGATTAACGTCGCGAAAAGATAAAAAGCGAGCGCGGAGATAATCATCTCATCCCCCATTTCAGCGCACAAACCCCGACATCGCGTCGGGTTGCTGCAAAACCTGATTTATATTTTTTACGTTTTATCATTTCCATAAATTCCGCCCCTAACGATAAGGGGTGTCCATCTCAATGTTAGCGGCAATCTCGCTTTCCCAACGGTCGCCGTTATCCAATAATTTATCCTTGTTGTACATCAACTCTTCACGGGTCTCCGTGGCAAACTCAAAATTCGGTCCCTCGACAATTGCATCGACGGGACAGGCCTCTTGGCAGAAACCGCAATAGATGCATTTTGTCATGTCGATGTCATAACGGGTGGTGCGCCGCGACCCATCGTTTTCGCGTGGCCCCGCCTCGATGACAATCGCCTGAGCCGGACAGATCGCCTCACAAAGCTTGCAGGCAATGCAGCGCTCTTCGCCAGAAGGATAGCGGCGCAAGGCATGTTCCCCACGAAAGCGCGGCGACAGAAACCCTTTTTCATGAGGATAGTTGATCGTCACCTTGGGCTTGAAAAAATATTTCAAAGTAAGCCACATACCAGCGAGAAGCTCGCCGAGCAGAAACGTTCGGATGCCACGGGTAAGCACACTCATCTTATCATCTCCGGAATGGGAGTCGGGGTCGGAGTCGGGGTCGGGGTCGGGGCCGAAGTCGGGGCCGAGGTCGGTGTCACGATAGGTGCTGGTGCAGTGGCTGAAATGCCTCCGAGAATTCCACCAGACGGCGGCAGCCTGTCGGTGGCGACAAGGAAACCGGCGGTCAGGATCACCCAGAACAGGGAGAAAGGCAGAAAGACCTTCCATCCCAGGCGCATTAACTGGTCATAGCGATAACGGGGGAACGTCGCCCGCACCCAGAGAAAGACAAAGAGAACGGCCGCAATCTTGAGAAGGAACCACACCGGCCCCGGCAAAAGATTGAAAGGGGCAATATCAAAAGGCGGCAACCAGCCACCGAGAAACAGGATCACCGTCATCGCGCTCATCAGGATCATGTTGGCGTATTCGCCAAGAAAGAAGAGCGCAAAGGTCATCGACGCATATTCGACGTTATAGCCAGCGACCAGTTCGGCCTCGGCTTCGGGCAGGTCAAACGGTGCCCGGTTGGTCTCGGCCAGTGCCAAAATGAAAAAGACGACGAACATGGGCAAAAGAGGTATCGCAAACCACAGGGATTCCTGGGCCAGCACGATGGCGCTGAGATTAAGCGATCCAACACAGAGCAACACAGTGATGATGACAAAGCCGATTGATACTTCGTAGGAAACCATCTGGGCGGCAGAGCGCATAGCGCCGAGAAAAGCGTATTTAGAGTTGCTTGCCCAACCGGCCATGATGATGCCGTAAACCCCGAGCGAGGAAATCGCAAAAAGGTAAAGCATGCCGACATTGATATCGGCCAACACAATCCCATCGCCAAAGGGGATTACCGCCCAGGCGACCAGCCCGAGGGAAAAGGTCAACACAGGTGCAAAAAGGAAGATCACCGGACTGGCCCCTGAAGGAATCACGGTTTCCTTCATGAACAGCTTTAGTCCGTCGGCAATCGGCTGCAACAAACCGAAAGGCCCGACCACGTTCGGCCCCTTGCGCAATTGCATGGCACCAATCACCTTGCGCTCGAAATAGGTGAGATAAGCCACACAGAGCAGCAACGGCACGATGATCCCGACGATCTTGAGGAGCATGATAATCGCCGGCAGCAGATATATGCTCCACAACTCAGCCATCGGTGCCTGTCTTTCTGGCCTGAACGAGACCGAAGGCCTCTGAACATTGGGCCATGGTTTCCGAGGCCCTGGAAATCGGGTCTGTCATGTAGAAATTGATAATCGGATAGGCAAGAGCCGGGGCTTTTATCTCTCCAGATAATCCAAAACCGCCCCAGGAAGCAGGTGTGAGATGATCCAGCCTGCCAAAAATGGGATTGGCCTCAATGAGGCATCCGCGCAAAGCCTCAAGAGTATTGTATCTAGTTTTCAGACCCAGAACCTGTTGCAGAGCCCGCAGGATTTTCCAATCTGGCCGCGCCATTCCCGGCGGTTCAATGGCGAGATGGGTCTGTTGCACCCGGCCTTCCGTATTTATAAAGGTCGCCTCTTTTTCGGTATAGGCGGCACCGGGCAGAATCACATCGGCACCATGGGCTCCACGATCACCATGATGGCCCTGATAGATGACGAAAGCTTTTTCCAGAGCCGTCATATCCAATTCATCGGCGCCGAGCAGATACACCACCTCAATGTCACCGTTCATCGCCCCGTCGAGGATGCCGTTAACATCGCGTGAGCCTTCGCCTGGAATAAATCCGAGATCTAATCCACCAACGCGGGCGGCGGCCGTATGGAGAACGTTGAAACCGTTCCAGCCATCTTTAACCAGGCCGTATTTGTCGGCAATTCCCCGAGCTGCATTGAGTATCGCCCCGCCATCGGGACGGGTTAGCGCACCCTGGCCGATAATCAGCATCGGGTGAGAGGCCCCCTTGAGCAGTTCGGCAAAACCGTGATCGCCGGAGATAATCTTTTTCAACACTCTGGGATCGCTCCCAAGATTCTCCACCCCATAGGTAAGGTCTGCCTCAGGGCCGATGGTGGCGGCGGTAAACCCACCCATGAGATAGCGCTTACGCAGGCGGGCGTTGATTATCGGGGCTTCAATACGGGGGTTGGTGCCGATCAAAAGACAGAGATCGGATTTCTCAATGCCGGCAATTCCGGTGTTGAACAGATAGCTGGCTCGGCTATCGGCGCTCAACCGGGCCCCGTCCTGACGACAATCCATATGGGGTGAAGCAAGTCCCGTCATCAGGTCTTTAAGCCCCAGTATCGATTCGCAGCAGGCCATATCCCCGGCAATGGCGGCGATTTTGTCACCACGCGCCGCTTTAGTCCCTTTTATATCGCCGATCCGGTCTCGAATGGCGGCGAAAGCCTCGTCCCATGTGGCCTCTTGCAAACGACCGTCGCGGCGCACATAGGGGCGGTCGAGACGCTGGCGTTTTAAACCATCGCAGGCAAAACGGGTTTTATCGGAAATCCATTCCTCGTTGATGTCTTCATGAAGACGAGGCAGAACACGCATCACCTCGCCGCCCCTGGAATCGACCCGAATACAGCTTCCCACCGCATCCAGAACATCAATGCTTTCGGTTTTTTTCAATTCCCAGGAACGAGCCGAAAAAGCATAGGGCTTTGAGGTCAACGCACCAACGGGACAAAGATCGATCATGTTCCCGGACAGTTCAGACGACAAGGCCTTGGTCACATAGGTGCCAACCTCCATGTCCTCGCCGCGACCCGTCGCACCGAGTTCTTCGACACCGGCGATATCAGTGGCGAAACGGATACAGCGGGTGCAATGAATGCAGCGCGTCATCGCGGTATTAATCAGAGGGCCGAAATTCTTTTCCTTAACCGCCCGCTTGTTTTCGTGAAAAGGGCTGTCTGCGGCACCGTAAGCAACCGCCTGATCCTGAAGATCACATTCGCCACCCTGATCGCAGATCGGGCAATCCAGGGGGTGGTTGATCAGCAGGAATTCCATAACCCCTTCACGGGCAGCCTTGACCATCGGTGAATTGGTATACACCACCATACCGTCATTAACCGGCATAGCGCACGACGCCACCGGTTTAGGCGAACGCTCCATCTCGACCAGGCACATCCGGCAATTGCCGGCAATACGCAGCCGTTCGTGATAGCAGAACCGTGGAATCTCGATCCCGGCGATCTCACAAGCCTGAAGCAGGGTCAAGCCCGCTTCAACCTCATATTCAACACCGTCAATCGTGACTTTTGGCATGGATACCTATTCCTTCCGGCCTTCAGGCCGCCTCGTTCGGATGAGAAGCGCCATCACTTTGGGGTGGGCCGACAGAAAGCTCGTTTTCGATAATCCGGCGCTCGATATCACCACGGAAATGACGGATCAGCCCCTGAATCGGCCAGCAGGCGGCATCGGCAAGGGCACAAATGGTATGGCCCTCAATTTTCTTTGTGATTTGTTCAATGAGATCGATTTCCTCGATCCGCGCTTCGCCGGTGACAAAGCGCTCCATAATCCGCCACATCCACCCGGTCCCTTCACGGCAGGGCGAGCATTGGCCACAGGATTCGTGTTTGTAGAACTTTGAAAAACGGGCAATGGCGGCGATGAGATCGGTCGATTTGTCCATCACGATGACAGCACCCGTGCCAAGACCACTTTGCGCCTCGCGCAGGGAATCGAAATCCATCAACACGGTCTCAGAGAGCGATTTTGGAATCATCGGCACCGAGCAGCCGCCCGGAATCACCGCCTTGAGATTATTCCACCCCCCTCGCACGCCGCCGGCATGTTTTTCAATCAGCTCTTTTAGAGGGATGCTCATTTCCTCTTCGACGGTGCACGGCATGTTGACGTGGCCGGAAATGCAGAAAATCTTGGTGCCGGTATTTTTCGGTCGCCCCAATGAGGCAAACCAGTCAGCGCCACGGCGCAGAATTTCCGGCACCACAGCGATGGTCTCAACATTATTGACGGTGGTTGGACAGCCGTAAAGACCGGCATTCGCCGGAAATGGCGGCTTCAGCCGGGGTTGGCCCTTGCGCCCCTCCAGGCTTTCCAGCAAGGCGGTTTCCTCGCCGCAAATATAAGCACCACCGCCGCGATGGACAAAGAGATCGAACGCCCAGCCGGAGCCACAAGCGTTGGGGCCGAGAAATCCACGTTCCCGTGCCTCCTGGATGGCATGTTCAAGATGGTTGGCCTCGTTATGAAATTCACCGCGCACATAGACGTAGCCGACATGGGCATTGATAGCGAGACCGGCGATCAACGCGCCTTCGATGAGTTTGTGGGGATCATGACGGATAATTTCCCGGTCCTTGCAGGTGCCGGGCTCACCCTCGTCGCCATTGATAACGAGGTAATGAGGCCGACCCGGTGCGACTGTCTTGGGCATGAAAGACCATTTCATCCCCGGCGAAAATCCCGCGCCGCCACGACCGCGCAGACCCGACTGGGTAATTTCCTCAATGATCCACTCCCGGCCTTTAACGAGAATCGACTTGGTATCGTCCCAGTCGCCTCGTTTCAAGGCACCGCTCAGCTTCCAGTCCTGAAGACCGTAAAGGTTCGTGAATATGCGTTCGTCATCGCGCAGCATCAGGTTTTCTTCTGTTTGCGTTTTAAAAGCTTGATCGCCGGCAGCATCGTCGGCTTGAAGTGTTCACTGGTCAGGCTCGTCAGCCCGTTCGCCGGTGCCGCACCCTTACGACTGGTTTGAGAGCCAAAACGCGGTTTCTCTCCACGCTTGATCTGGTTGATCACCGCTTCCAGGGAGGCCGGGTCCAAATCCTCGTAATAATCATCATTGATTTTTATCATCGGTGCATTGACGCAAGCGCCAAGACATTCAACTTCACCAAGGGTAAATTCTCCGTCCGGCGTCGTCTCGCCAAAAGAAATACCGAGCAGCCGTTTACAGGTCGCCGTAATATCGTCTGACCCGCGCAGCCAGCACGGCGTCGT
>JABJES010000126.1 GCA_018663165.1 Rhodospirillaceae bacterium | reverse complement strand
TTGGCAAATTTCTGCGGGCTTATCGCCGTTACGATGGTCATCATCGTCATGCTGTTGCTTTGCCAATATGTGCTTCAGAATTATGTCTTTGGCCAGCCGACCACCTGGCAGAACGAAATTTCCACCTATCTGATGATCTCCATCGCCGTTATCGGTGCGCCTTATGTGCTGCTGACCAGGGGGCATATCTGCGTCAATGTGGTGCCCGAGCATCTGTCACGCTCAGGGCGTCGCGCGGTTAATGTGTTCGCCTCGTTTTTTTCCTTCGCTTTTTGCCTCTTGCTGGCCCTTGACGGCTTTGACCTGTGGTGGGAGGCGTTGCGCGAGGGATGGGTGTCGGATATGGCCTGGGGGCTGCCGCTGTGGGTGCCCTATCTCGCCCTGCCTTTTGGTCTGGGCGTCCTGTCGCTGCAATATCTGGCCGATCTTCTCAGCCTTCTTTTTGGCCATGACGCGCCCTTTCCCGGTCATGGTAAGAAAAGCAGCCCATGACGACGCTTATGCTCGGGCTTCTTATCCTGGTTCTCACTCTGGTCCTGTTGGCGACCGGGGTACCGGTGGCTTTCGCCCTTGGCGGAATTTCAGCGATCTTTCTCTTTCTCCAGGACGGCTCCGGGGATGTTGCTTCCGTCGCTGAGGCATTTTTCGGCGCACTCGAAGAATTCAATCTGGTGGCGATACCGATGTTCGTTCTGATGGGGACGGCGGCGGCGGCTTCGAGAGTTGGCGGCGATATCGGTGAGGCTCTCAAACGCTGGCTGTATCCCGTGCCGGGGGGCAAGATACTTGCCAGTCTCGGCGCGGCGACGGTATTTGCCGGAATTGCTGGTTCTTCGCCGGCAACCTGTGTCGGCATTGGCCGTAAATCCCTGCCCGAGATGCTCGAAGACGGGTATCCCCAGGATATTGCCAGCGGTTCTCTTGCCGCGGCGGCGACGCTGGCCATTCTTATTCCGCCGAGCCTGGTCCTGATCGTCTATGGCATTGCCGTCAATATCGACATCGGCCGTCTTTTCCTCGCTGGCATGGTGCCCGGTCTGCTGTTGGTATTGTTGTTCATGGGGCTTTCGCTTTTTATCCTGCGTCACCATCGTGGCGATTTCGACGACGGCAACCGGCAATATTCGATGCGGGAAAAGCTCGAAACCCTGCCTCGCACGCTTCCCATTCTGGTCATTATCGCCGGGGTTGTCGCTTTTCTCGTCGCCGGCATCGTCGAACCTTCCGAGGCCGGTGGTGTGGGGGCGCTTTTGGTGCTCTGTCTTATCGTTTTTGTTTACGGGGTGCATCAGCGCTATCGGTTATGGGCGATTTTACAATCCGCCACCCGTGAATCGGTAATGATCCTGATGATCATTGCCGGGGCTGCCATGTTCGGGGCGATGCTTTCCGAACTCGGCGTGCCAGCGGCGCTTTCGAGCTGGGTCTATGATCTCGCGCCATCGTCGTGGATGGTAATCCTGATGGTCAATTTGCTGCTTCTGCTGCTCGGCTGTTTCATGCCCCCTGTGGCGGTGGTTCTGATGTCCTTGCCGGTGGTGATGCCGGTGGTGATCGATGCCGGGTATGACCCGATCTGGTTTGCAATCGTCATGACGCTGAACCTGCAGATCGGCCTGATTACCCCGCCGGTGGGGCTTAATTTACAGGCTGTGCAGGCGTTGGCTCCCGATGTGCCGCGCCATCAGATTCTGCGTGGTGCCTGGCCCTTTTTGCTGTGCATCGCCGGCGAAATTGTTTTGCTCTGCCTGTTTCCGGAAATCGTCACAGCCCTGCCCAACGCCCTGATGGGGCCGGCGGGCTAGTCGTCGCTTGCTTTCTCCTCTTTGCTGCCTAAGCCGATACTGCCGATAAGCGGCAGTTTCAGTGCCATGTCTTCTGGATCAACGCCGAAGTTGAGGCCGAGGATATTGATCTCTATCCCCTCCTCCTTGGCGGCGAGAAGCCCCAGAAGACCGAACAGGGAAACCTGATAGCCGGTGCCGCTGGGTGCCGGTTCCAGCAGATCGTCGTTGGCCAGATAGTCCTTGCCGATGGCGGTAACCGGAAGCTCAAGCTCCATCCCCGGCACCTGCCGGGCGACATAGGCGGTAAAGGTATTGGAGTTTGGCCCCGGCCAGACCCGGTATTCGTCTTTATAGGGATAGCTCTCGACCGCCGCCTCGATGTCGTCGATCAGGGTCTCGGCTTGAGGGCCGCGAATGTTGGCGAGAAGAACCGGCGGCTTGCCGAACCACTGGCGGTCGGGGATGTCGGGGGCCGAAACCACGGCGGGCAACCCTCCACGGATCCGCCAGCCGATCACCTGATGGACCTTGTAATGGTCGGCGCCCTCGCGCTTGGTGGCGATCCAGCTATGGACGCCAAAGATGCCGCGCCAGTTATAGGCGCGGGCCGCATAGACCTGAATGACGGCGTCAATGGTGGTGGCGGGATCGGGGGCGATGCCAACGCTCTCCCGGCTTGCCGTGCGCCAGTCGCCGGCACTGAGCAGAGAGCCGAGGACGATTATCGTCACCGGGATCAGTACAATGACATAGACGGTGAAGATTAAGCGTCTGATCGGGGATTTTTTGGTCATCTGAATAAATTACAATTAAGTAAAATCCAAAACGATAGTTATTTATTTTACGCCAGTTAGTCCTTACCGTGGGCTTAACCTTGTCAGGGGATTGTCTTCGGGGAATAAGGAGCAATCTTATGGAGAAACGGATCTACGCCTTCAAACACGAATTATGCATGTATTTCGGCCCCGCTGTACGCTTTGCGGTGCTCATTGCTGGACTTATGGCTCTTGTCGTGGCTGGTTTTACCAACATAGCCAAGGCCGAAGGGGCCTCGTCTGAGAATCTCTATCAGGGACTTAATTCCGATGGCCAGCTCATCGTTGATACGATGAAGAAAAAAGTGCCCGACATATATGCTCTGTGCACCACCGGGGAAGGCAATGTCCGCAACAAGGTGATTGCCGTGACGACCTATCTCGCCTCGGCCCGCAAACTTAATGGTGAGCCTTGGGCGGCCGGCGATGCGACAACGCCCTATTTCCAGAAATATTGTGAAGAGCTGGCCGAGGCCGAAATCGATAAGGAACTCGCCATGCCCTGATGGGGGTTAATTTTTTATTGGAAATTGGTTTGGTAAAGCCGGGCATCACTGCCCGGCTTTTTGATTCTACGCCAGCGGGTTTTTTTAGTCGAACAGGACCGTGTAAATCATGCGCGCCGAAACAATAAACAGGAAACAGGCGAAAGCGCGACGCACACCCTCGGGGCCCAGGCGGTCGCCGAGGCTTGCCCCTGTCGGGGCGGTGAAGATTGCGGTCGGGACAATCAGGGCAAAGCCGATGAAATTGACATAGCCGAAATTTCCCAGCGGCAGGTTGGCAACGTCCCAGCCACTGACCACCATGCCGATGGTGCCGGGAATACAGATGATGAGCCCGAAGGCGGCCGCCGTGCCCACCGCTTTCGAGGTGGGAAAATTGAAGGCGCGGAGCAGGGGCACGCCGAGGGTTCCACCGCCCAGTCCCATCATGGTCGACAGGGCACCGACCCCGAAGGGGGGGATCTGTCCAGCCACACCCTTGGGAGGCGAGGTGAAGAGGGCTTTTTTCTTGCCGCCACGGGCCATCTGCAGGCCGATGAGAAAGGTCATGGCGGCGAAGATTGCCGATAAAATCAGGCCGTGGACCAGGGCGGTAAAAGCGATACCACCCACTGCCCCGACAAGAAGGGCCGGGGCCCAGGATTTGATTAAATCGAGATCAACCTCACCGCGCCTGAAATGGGCTTTGGTCGAGGCGATCGATGTCGGAATGATGGCTGCCAGGGAGGTGCCGATGGCCACATGCATGCGGATGTCGCTCGGTACCTCAAGCAGGGTAAAGACCTCGTAAAGGGCGGGGACGACGACGATGCCGCCGCCAATGCCGAGAAGCCCGGCCAGGGTGCCGCTGAGAAGTCCGGTGGCGAGCATGGCAACGGCAAGGAGGGTAATCTCTTCCCAGTTGGACATTATGGTTTCCATGTCAGGCTCCCTGATTGCGTTTCCGGAATCGGCGTTGCGACCGTTGCCCCGCCCTTATTTCGTATATTTGCGGCAGGCGGCAACCTTTTC
>JABJES010000240.1 GCA_018663165.1 Rhodospirillaceae bacterium | reverse complement strand
TGGTCTCGATTCGCACCAGAATAACCGGACCCTTGGCACCTTCGGCCTCGGCATCATCGGCGTTGAAGACCACAGCGCCCGATGCCGCACCAGGCGACGCAGGAAGCCCCCGGGCGAGCAGCGTTTTCTCGGCCAATGGATCAAGACGCGGATGAAGAAGCTGATCGAGAGATGACGGCTCAATGCGGCAAACGGCCTCTCTCCGGCTAATCAGCCCTTCCTCGACCATATCAACCGCAATCTGAAGAGCCGCTGCAGCGCTGCGTTTACCGCACCGGGTCTGCAACATCCACAGCTTGCCTTTCTGAATGGTGAATTCGATATCCTGCATGTCGCGGAAATGGGTTTCCAGACAGCCCCGTAAGCCGTCGAGCTCTGCAAAAACCACCGGCATCATCTCTTCCAGAGAAGGCAGCGCGCTCTTCTCCATCTTGCCAATGGCCTTGGTCAAGGGCTGGGGGGTGCGAATGCCGGCAACCACATCCTCACCCTGGGCGTTGATCATAAATTCGCCGAAGAAAGCCTTTTCCCCGGTTGCAGGATTGCGGGTAAAGGCAACTCCGGTGGCGCAGTCGTCGCCCATATTGCCGAACACCATCGCCTGAACAGTCACCGCTGTTCCCCAATCGCCGGGAATCTCATGAATGCGCCGGTATTCGACGGCACGGGGTGTCATCCAGCTTCCAAACACGGCACCAATGGCGCCCCAGAGCTGATCGTTCACATCCTGGGGAAAGGGACGGCCAAGCTCTTTTTCAATGAGGATTTTATAATCGGCCACCACTTCGCGCCATTCCCTGGCATCGAATTCCGTATCGAGGCGGAACCCCCGTTTTTTCTTGTGGGCCTCAAGAATTTTCTCGAACCCCTCATGAGCGATACCGAGAACAACCGAGCCGTACATCTGGATAAAGCGCCGATAACTGTCATAAGCGAACCGGCTATCACCGGAATGGCTGGCCAGCCCCTCAACCGTCTGATCATTAAGGCCGAGATCAAGCACCGTATCCATCATGCCCGGCATCGAAACCCGACCGCCTGAACGCACAGAGAGCAGCAGGCTGTTTTCCGGGTCGCCGTAAATCATCCCCGTCGCCTTTTCAACCCGAGCCAGCGCACGCTTGACCTGTTCAGCGAGATCAGACGGATAGGGCGTCCCATCGGGGTCAAAGATGGCGCAGATTTCCGTGGTAATCGTGAATCCCGGTGGCACGGGGAGATTGAGACGGCTCATTTCGGCAAGATTGGCACCCTTGCCGCCGAGCAGGTCTTTCATATCCGCCCCGCCCTCGACCTTGTCGTCGCCGAAGCTGTAGACCCATTTTGTCATGGCCTTAACTGCCCTCGATCTGCGAGAAATCCGCCACCTTGTTCATTGTAGCCCTGATTCGGGACAAAAGCCTCAAACGGTTTACCCGCATGGCCTTGTCTTCGCAATTCACCATCACCTTGTCGAAAAAATCATCCCCCGGCACCCGTAAAGACGCCATAGCCGTCATTGCAGCGGCAAAATCCTCCACTCTGATTTTTTCAAGGCTAATGGCTTCCACACTCGTCAGGGTTTCAGAGAGGGTTTTTTCTTCTTTCTCTGCCAGCAAACTTGCATCGACCTCACCATCATAGGTGACGCCGTCCTTTTTTTCCTCAATCGCGACAATATTCCCCGCGCGCTGATAGACGGTAAGCAGATTGGCACCGTTTTCGCTGTTGAGAAATTCACCTAAAGAAGCGACACGGGCGAGAAGGCGGACCAGATCGCTCTCACCGCCCAGGGCAAAGATGGCGGCGATATGGTCATGGCGCACCCCTTCCTCGCGCAGATGCACCTTGAGACGGTCGGCGAAGAAATCAAGCAGGGTGGCGGGATCGAAATCACGGGCTTGGGCCAACCCGCCTTTTTCATACAGCCGCCGGGCGGCATCGAAGACAGGAAGAAGTTCAAGCCGCAATTTATTATCAAGAACAAGGCGAATCACACCCAGCGCCGCACGGCGCAGGGCAAAGGGATCTTTCGAGCCGGTCGGGGTCTCATCAATGGCGAAAAACCCGGTCAAGGTGTCGATCTTATCGGCCAGAGCCACGGCAATGGCCGTCGGCTTGTCCGGGCAATCGTCTTTAGGACCGGCGGGCGCATAATGATTGCCGATGGCCTCGCCGACCATCGCTACCTCGCCGTCGTGAAAGGCATAATAGCGGCCCATCACCCCCTGAAGATCGGGAAATTCCCCAACCATGCCGGTGACCAGATCGGCCTTGCAGAGAAAAGCCGCGCGTGTCGCCTTTTCAACATCACCCTCGGGAATTTGCGCCGCCAGATCAGCAGCCAGGACCTGCAAGCGCTCAACCTTTTGGCCCAAACTGCCGAGTTTGGCATGAAAGGTAATGCCATTAAGGGACTGCACGCGGGAAGCCAGGGCTTGCTTGCAATCGGTGTCCCAGAAAAAGCGGGCATCGGCAAGGCGGGCACGCAGCACCCGTTCGTTACCGGCGAGAATGGCCGCGCCGTCATCATCGGCCTCGATATTGGCAACGACCAGAAAATAGGGGGCAAGATTGTCTTGGCCGTCAAGCAGGGAAAAATACTTCTGATGCTTGCGCATGGACGTGGCCAGAACTTCCGGCGGCAGATCCATATATTCAGCGTCAATCGACCCGATCAGAACCACCGGCCATTCGACGAGGCCGGCGACCTCTTCCGTGAGAGCGCTATCGGGCCATATCTCCAGCCCCTTTGCACCGGCAAGGGCTTTTGACTGTTGCTCGATCAGCGCCTGGCGGGCAGCAGGATCAAGCAGCACCTTGGCGGCCTCCAACTTCGTCCGGTAATCGGCAAAATCGGTAACGGAAATAGGATCAGGCGCCATAAAGCGATGTCCTTGGGTCTTTTTTCCCGACGAGACATGACCGAAAGTAAAGGCAACAGCCTTGCCGTTAAAAAGACAGAGAATGCTCTGCAAGGGCCGCACCCAGCGGATATCCCCCTCACCCCAGCGCATCGACTTCGCCCATGGCAGGGCGGTAAGGAGGCCCGGCAGGAATTCGGCCAAAACGTCGGGCGTTGTCCGGCCTTTCCGCTCAACCACGGCGAAATGGAATTCGTTGCCCTTGATCTCGCGGGTTTCGCACTGGTCCAAACTCTCCAACCCGACAGATTTGAGAAAACCCTCGATGGCCTTGTCCGGCGAACCGACTTTCGGGCCCTTGCGTTCTTCCCGCACATCCGGCTGGGTCTCGGGCAAACCCTCAACCACCAGAACAAGACGGCGCGGCGTCGCGTATGAGCGGGCCTCGTCAAAATCAAGCCCGGCCTTTTCCAGTTGCCCTGTGACCAGACGCGCCAGATCATCTGCCGCGCGGCGCTGCATACGGGCGGGAATTTCCTCGGAGAAAAGCTCCAGCAGCAGCTCAGCCATCGGAGCTGTCCTTGTTCAGCCAGCCTTCGCAACAGCCTCTGGCCAGAGCGCGCACACGACCAATATAGGCGGCGCGCTCGGTCACCGAAATGACCCCCCGGGCATCGAGAAGGTTAAAGGTATGGCTGGCCTTGATGCATTGATCATAGGCGGGCAGCACCAGCCCCGCCTTCAGAATATCGGCGCAGGCCTTTTCGGCTTCGGAAAAATGACGGAACAATACATCCGTATCGGCGTGCTCAAAATTATAGGCC
>JABJES010000216.1 GCA_018663165.1 Rhodospirillaceae bacterium | reverse complement strand
GGGGGGGGGGGGGCCATCAACCGACCCGCGCCAATCTGCGTGTCGCTGCCGGAATACTCGACGTTTCGGCAAACTGGCTGGAATTTGGTGAAAAGACAAAGCCGGGTAAATTCCATCACCACCCCGGCTTTCCCCGGATCAGGCTGCGCCGCAATCGCCGCGATGCCTGGTCCCGCGCCCTGATCAGAGAGAGCCGCTTAAGCGTTGAAGATCTGGTCTGGCCGCTTTTCGTCCAGGAAGGCCGGAACGAGAAAGCCCCCGTTCCCTCAATGCCCGACGTCGAGCGCCTCACCATCGACCATCTGGTGAAAGCAGCCGGTGAGGCCGTTGCCCTCGGCCTACCCGCCATTGCCATCTTTCCGGTCGTGCCGCCACAGAAAAAAACAGATGACGCGCGAGAGGCCGTCAATCCCGACAATCTGGCCTGTCAGGCGGTGGCTGCGGTCAAAGCCGCCCATCCCGATCTCGGGCTTATCTGCGATGTGGCGCTGGACCCCTATACACCCCACGGCCAGGACGGGCTTTTGCGCAATGGTGAAATCATCAACGATGAAACAGTCGATATGCTGTGCCGCCAATCCCTGGTTCAGGCCCGCGCCGGCTGCGACGTCATCGCGCCTTCCGATATGATGGACGGGCGCATCGGCGCCATCCGCGACGCCCTCGACGAGGAAGGCTTTACCCATGTGCGCATTCTTTCTTATGGGGCGAAATATGCCTCGGCCTTTTACGGCCCCTTCCGTGATGCGGTGGGCTCGGCCACGGCCTTGGGACAGGGCGACAAAAAAACCTATCAGATGGACTCTGGAAACAGTGACGAAGCCCTGCGCGAGATTAAACTCGACCTCGACGAGGGAGCCGACATGGTGATGGTCAAGCCGGGGATGCCCTATCTCGATATCATCCGTCGGGTAAAAGACAAGTTCGCCGTACCTGTTTTCGCCTATCAGGTCAGCGGTGAATACGCGATGATGAAGGCGGCGGCGGAAAGAGGCTGGCTTGATGACAATGCTGTAATGATGGAAAGCCTGCTCGCCTTCAAGCGCGCCGGGGCGGACGGAATTTTCACTTATGCCGCCGCCGATATCGCCCGCAAACTATTGAAATCATAAATTATTTTAAGCTGTTGCAATCAGCCAGTCACGGATTGCGGCGATCTGGTCTTGCTCCATCAGAGACGGTGCATGGCCGATGCCTGGAAATTCGACAAGCTTGCAGCCGGGGCCTCGGCCTTGCATTTCCTCAACCACATCAAGAGGCAACACTCTGGACTCACCACCGCGTAATGCCAACACCGGACAGGTGACGGAATCCCAAAATTTCCACAGACGCACATCACGGAAAATTATTCGGCTCAGAGATTTGGAAATACCGGGATCATAAGCGAGCCTCAAACCACCGCCCTCCTCGGGGCGGGTGCCGACAATGGCCAGGCGGCGCCACTGGTCGTCGCTCAAAGGGCCGATACCGCGATAGATGTCACGGAAATAGACCTCCGCATCTTTAAGATCACCAAAGGAGGGATAGGCGCCGACATAACGGGCGATGCGACGCAAGGTCTTGCTTGGAACACGCCCGCCAACGTCATTAAGAATCAAACGGCGGATCGGCGTCCCCGTCATTCCCGCCAACATCATGCCGATCACCCCGCCCATGGACGTGCCGACCCAATCGACTTGCGCCACATCAAGTCTGGCGATCAGAGTCACGATGTCAGAAATATATTGGGGAAAGGTGTAGTGCCTGGAGCGGCTCAGCCAGTCGGAAGCGCCGCGACCGGGCAGATCGGGACAGATGACCCGGTACCCCGCAGAGGCGAGCTCCTGGGCCAGATCATCGTAAAGCCGCCCGTTGCCGGTCAGGGAATGGAGACAGATGAGCGTCCGCTCTGGGCCTGTTTCTGCTCCGTCTTTCGTTGCCGTCCATTCGACATAGGAAAGCCGGTGAAGACCATCAGGATCGGTACAGAGAACATGAGATTGGTGCATGGTCATGGGGCCGGATCATAGCCGCAGCAGGACAGACAGAAAAGCCGGGATTGCACCGCCAGATCATCCCCTGCTAAGAACCATTGACTGGGTATTTTCACCCGCCCCCTTTATGAGGCATATTAGATGGACGAAAAAGGTCCCTTGGACGGCATTACCGTTGTCGATCTGACCCGGATTCTCGCCGGACCTTATTGCACCATGGTTCTGGCCGATCTCGGCGCCAGGGTGATTAAGGTCGAAGAACCTGTAAAAGGTGACGATGCGCGTCATATCGGCCCCTTCATCAAAGGCAAGTCGGCCTATTTTATGTCCCTGAACCGGGATAAGGAAAGCATCGCGCTGGACCTCAAAAACACCGAGGACAAGGCGGTTTTTGAAAAACTTCTGGGTCGCGCCGACGTGTTGGTCGAGAATTTCCGCCCCAGCACCATGGAAAAACTAGGCTATGGCTGGGAACGGCTGCACGCCGACTATCCCCGACTGATCTTTGCCAGCGCGTCCGGCTTTGGACAGACCGGGCCTTACAAGGATCGCGCCGCCTATGACATGGTGGTCCAGGCCATGGGCGGCATCATGAGTCTGACTGGCCATCCAGACACACCACCGACCAGGGTCGGTACATCGGTCGGCGACATCACCGCTGGCCTGTTCACCACAATCGCCATCAACGCAGCACTGTTTCAGCGCCACAGCACAGGAATCGGCGCTAAAATCGACGTCGCAATGCTCGATTGCCAGATCGCAATTCTAGAGAATGCCATCGCCCGCCATGTCGCCAGCGGTGAAACACCGCAACCGTTGGGTGCCCGCCATCCCTCGATTACGCCCTTTGACGCTTTTCACGCCGCCGATGGCTATCTGGTTATCGCTGCGGGCAACGACCGTTTGTTCGAAGCCTTGGGGCTGGCTCTGGGGCGCGCCGATCTCGTCACCAACGACTTGTTCACCAGCAATGATTTGCGCACCACCCACGCCCCTGCCCTGAAAGATGAAATCGAGATGACATTAGGCGAAAAAAAGGTCAGCCATTGGCTCGAACTTTTCACCGCCAAGGGAATTCCATGCGGCCCCATCAACACCATCAACGAGGCCCTGGCCGACCCGCAGATACAAGCCCGCAACATGGTGGTCGAAAGCAAAGATACCGCCGCCGGCACGGTGCGCATGGCTGGCAACCCGATCAAGATCGAAGGAATGCCTGACCCAACGCGGCGCAACCCCGCCCCAGACCTCGATCAAGACGGTAAAAAAATTAAGAATGAACTTTAACTAAATACATTCAAGTTATGGCGCATGAGCGGATCAGTCCGACAACGCCTTTTCAAGCCATCAGCAACATCGTCACTGTCTGGCGTGACATATATTTATATGTACGCTCCTTACTTATATGTACGTCCTTTCCAAATATATCGGCGAGAGAAAACGGAGAGAAAAAACATCTCCGGCGATGAAGATTTACCCCCTCAAATTCGCCTTTGATTCTCTATCTGCTGCCTGATAAAAAAAATTCCGAAATGTCAGCAATATATTGACCTTGGAAAAAAATCCGGAGAGGATTGATTTACTATTGCACTAACACTATTGTTCCTGTCTCTTTACTCACTAGAGTGCGCTATAATGGAAACGATCTTTAAAGACTTTCCACCTCTAGTGAAGAGCGCGCTAGTGAAGAATGCTGTTGAAGAATTTTTTATCGTTTGAAAAAGGGAATTTTAATGCCTCGTACGAAAACCGGCCGCCACCATCTTTTTATCCCGGGCCCGACAAATGTTCCTGAGCCCGTTCTTAATGCCCTGCACGTTTCTTCAGAAGACATGCGTAGCGCTGATTTTCCCCAACTCACCCTGCCCCTGTTCAAAGACCTGAAGAAGATCTTCAAGACCACCAAAGGTAACGTCTTTGTCTTTCCCGGCTCTGGAACCGGTGCCTGGGAATCTGCAATTACCAACACCATGTCTCCAGGCGAGAAAGTTCTGATTTTCCGCTTTGGTCAGTTCAGCCTTCTGTGGGCGGACATGTTCAAGCGCCTCGGCCTTGACGTCGATGTGCGTGATGTCCCCTGGGGCACAGGCACACCGGCCGAAAAAATCGAAAAAATTCTGAAAAAAGACAAAAATCATAAATACAAAGTGGTCTGTGTGACCCAAAACGAAACTGCAACCGGCGTCTCCAGCGACGTTGCCGCCGTTCGCAAGGCGATGAACGCCGCCAAACATCCGGCGATGCTTTTCGTTGATGGCGTCTCTTCCATCGCCAGCATCGATTTCCGCATGGACCAATGGGGCGTCGATTGCGCCATCTCAGGCTCACAAAAAGGCTTCATGCTGCCTGCCGGCCTAGCCATTCTCGCCGCCAGCCCGAAGGCGCTCAAGGCCCATAAAAAGGCTCAGTTAAAGCGCTGTTTTTATTCCTGGGAAGATATGTTGGCAACCAATGCCAGCGGTTATTTCCCCTATACGCCGCCTACACCTATGCTGCGCGGATTGCGGGTATCGATTGACATGCTTCTCGACGAAGGCCTTGAGAACGTATTTGCCCGGCACCACCGTATTGCTGAAGGCGTACGTCAGGCCGTGAAAGAAGGTTGGGGACTCAAACTTTGCGCCAAAGGTCCGAAGTGGGAATCTGATACTGTCAGCGCGATTATTGTTCCAAAAAGTGCCGACGCACGCAAAGTGATTGCCACCGCTTACGGCAAATATAATTTGGCACTCGGAGCAGGTCTTAATATTCTTGCCGGCAAGGTGTTCCGCATTGGACATCTTGGTGATCTTAATGAACTTCAGGCAGCCGCCGCGATCACCGGTGCCGAAATGGCGATGATAGATAGTGGTATTAAAGTCAAGCCTGGCAGTGGCGTCGCCGCCGCCAGTAAATATTGGTTGAAAAACATGAAGGCCCCCAAAAAGGCCAGAAAGTAGTAGGCACCCAATGGCGAAAAAACCAGTTAAACGCAAGACGACCGTGACCAAGAAGACGGCTGCCAAGAAAAAACCAGCCGCCAAAAAGAGAGTGACCAAGAAGACGGCTGCTAAGAAAAAACCAGCCGCCAAAAAGAGAGTGACCAAAAAGACGGCTGCT
>JABJES010000151.1 GCA_018663165.1 Rhodospirillaceae bacterium | reverse complement strand
GAAGGGGATCGAGGCGGTCGTCCACAATCAAGACAACCGCGAGCACGATCTTCTCGACAGCGACGATTATTATCAGTTTGAGGGTGGGCTGACAGCCGCCATCCGCGAGGCCTCAGGCCGCGCCCCGACCGTCTATCACAACGACCATTCGCGCCCGGAAACCCCGGTTATCCGCACTCTGGAAGAGGAAATCGCCCGTGTCGTGCGGGCCAGAGTGGTCAACCCGAAATGGATAAAGGGGGTCATGCGCCACGGCTATAAAGGTGCCTTTGAGATGGCGGCGACCGTCGATTACCTCTTTGGCTTCGCCGCCACCGCCCATTGCGTCAAGGATCACCACTTCGATGCGGTCTTTGACGCTTATGTCCGTGACGAGGCCGTTCGTGACTTTTTCCAGGACGTAAATCCCGCCGCCTGGCGGGAAATGACGGCGCGACTCATGGAAGCGCTCGACCGCGGCCTATGGCGGCCGCGCCTCAATTCTGCCCATGAAGAGCTCGCCAGCCACGGCGCTAAAAGCACCAACCAACAGCAAAGGCAAATGTCATGACCGAACAAGACGAGGCCCAGGCCCACAAGCAAAAGATGGAAAAACGCAAGACCCTCCACGACAAGAAACTGGATGGGAAAAGCGGCGAAAAAGGCCTTCTTATGGTCCATACCGGGTCGGGCAAGGGAAAATCCTCTGCCGCCTTCGGCATGGCCCTGCGCTGTGTCGGCCATGACATGCCGGTCGGCATTGTCCAGTTCATCAAGGGAGCCTGGGACACCGGCGAGCGCCGGGTGTTGGAGCGTTTTCCCGATCTCGTGACCTTTCTTGCCATGGGCGAGGGATTTACCTGGGAAACCCAGGATAAGGAGCGCGACATTGCCGCCGCCCGAGACGCCTGGGACGCCGCCAGGGAGATGATCGCCGACCCCGCAATCGCCATGGTGATTCTCGACGAAATTAACATCGCTTTACGCTATGATTACCTCGATATCGATGAGGTTCTCGACGTGCTGACAAAGCGGCGCGACGGTCTTCATGTTGTCGCCACAGGACGCAACGCAAAGCCAGCCCTGATTGAGGCCGCCGATCTGGTAACCGAGATGACCCTGGTTAAGCATCCCTTCCGCGCCGGGGTAAAAGCCCAGGCCGGAGTTGAATATTAAACCGAGTATTAAATGGTTCGGAAAATCCGGGCCACATCACGCCAAGCCAAAAGGAGTTATTAGACCCATGAACGAATTTTTTCAGAACCAACGATTTTTCACCCGACGCATCTTCCTGGCCGTGGCCCTGATCATCGCCGTAAGCCTTGTGCCGACACACCAGTCAAAAGCCGCCAACGAGGCCAATGAGCTGGTCATCCAGGCCCAACTTACCGCCGCCTCACTGCTCAACAACCCGGACTATCAAACCCTCCAGACCCTGCTCAAAGACGCCAAGGGCGTGCTCATCTTTCCAAGCATGCTGAAGGCCGCTTTCTTCTTCGGCGCCGAGGGCGGCAGCGGCGTGCTACTCGCCCGCAACGCTGACGGCTCTTGGGGCTATCCGGCCTTTTATACCATCGGTGCCGGCAGCTTTGGCCTGCAATGGGGCGGCCAGGACTCCCAAGTGATCTTTGCCATCATGACCGACCGGGGTATCAACTCGGTGATCAACCAGCAGATCAAACTCGGCGCTGATGTCAGCGTCGCCGTCGGCCCTGTCGGCATCGGCGCAGAAGCGGCCACCACCGCCCAGCTCGCCGATATGTATTCCTTTTCCCAGGCCCGGGGTGCCTTTGCCGGGGTTTCATTCAAGGGAGCCGTGGTCTACGGGCGGGACGGTCTTAACGAGGACTATTACGGCACACCGTCAACCGCCACCCAGATCGTCATTGATCGCCAGTTCAAGAACCCGGCGGCTGACGGACTGCGCAATGCTTTGGCCGGTCACTAGATCGGGTCGAAGCAGGCTTGAATAGATGACCACATCGGCTTCCTCCAAGAGCGATAACCGGCAACCGGTCCCGGCCTTGATGATTCAGGGTACGGGGTCGGATGTCGGCAAGTCTCTGCTGGTGGCGGGGCTGGCCCGGGCCTTTACCCGGCGCGGTCTGACCGTGCGTCCGTTCAAGCCACAGAACATGTCGAACAACGCAGCGGTTACGCAAGACGGCGGCGAAATCGGTCGCGCCCAGGCCTTGCAGGCGCGGGCCTGCGGCGTCAATCCGTCGGTTCATATGAACCCGGTTCTGCTCAAGCCTCAATCGGACCAGGGAGCCCAGATCATCGTCCAGGGGCACGTTTATGGAACCGCAAATGCCCAAGACTATCATAGATTCAAACCCGATCTATTGCCCCGGGTGCTGGAAAGCTTCGGCGAAATATCGAAAGCCGCCGATCTTGTCCTGATCGAAGGAGCGGGCAGTCCAGCCGAGGTCAATCTGCGGGAGTCCGATATTGCCAATATGGGATTTGCCGAGGCCGCAGATGTACCGGTGGTTCTGGTCGGCGATATTGAGCGTGGCGGCGTTATCGCGGCGCTGGTTGGCACCCATGCCTTGCTGCCCGAGAGCGAACGCGCCCGCATCAAGGGCTATATCATCAACAAGTTCCGTGGCGACCCGTCCCTTTTTGATCCGGCACTCGACATCATCAAGGATAAAACCGGGCTTTGCTGTTTTGGTGTCGTGCCCTGGCTTAAAAGTGTGCACCTGCTGCCGGCCGAGGACAGTGTTGCCCTTGATCACCGATCAAAGAAAGCGCAGGGGAGCAAGGACGCGATCCGCATTGCTGTGCCGCGACTGCCCCATATCGCCAATTTCGACGACTTCGACCCCCTCAAAGCCGAGGCGAATGTTGATCTCCAATTCGTGCCGCCGGGCCAGCCTCTGCCGATCGATGCCGATCTGATTATTCTGCCCGGATCAAAAACCACCATTGCCGATCTGGCGGCGCTCCGCGCAGAGGGCTGGGACATCGACCTTTACGCCCATCACCGCCGTGGCGGCCGGGTGCTCGGCATCTGTGCAGGCTATCAAATGCTGGGGCGACGGATCGCCGACCCCTTAGGCGTCGAAGGTGAGGCGGAGGACGGTATCGCAGCACTCGGTCTTCTCGATGTGGAGACGCTGTTCGGACGAGACAAGACCCTGACCAAAGCCACCGGCACCGACGACGGAAATAGCGCGACGCTCAAAGGCTATGAGATGCATATGGGGGAAACCTTCGGGCCGGATTGCGCCCGGCCCTTTCTTGATCTCAACAGGACGGCGAGCAATGGCGCAGGTGGCGCGGGCTCTGCCGATGGCCGGGTTCAAGGCTGTTACGTTCACGGGCTTTTCGCCGATGACGGATTTCGCCGTAATTTTTTGAGTAACCTCTGCGACCGGGGCGGACAAAATAACCAGGCCGGCAATTTTAGAGAAAGCGGCCCTTCCTTCGAGGCGCGCATCGAGGCGGTTCTCGACGAGCTGGCCGATCTGCTGGAAGCAGAACTCGATCTCACCCGACTACTGGAGATCGCCCGTGACCGCTAAAGCCGTGAAGACGTATCTAGCCGAACATACCGGGCAAGGACTGGAAAAACCGCACAACCTCATCCAGCCACAAGGACCATTGCCAGCCATAGGTGAGGCGACCGGTAAGAAGGCCGGCAATGCCCATAATCTGCAACAGGCAGGCGATGACGTACAGATAAAGAGTGCGGGAAATATCCGCCCGATCAAGACGGGCGCGACCATCACCGATCCACTCATCCTCAACCATCACACCGCCATAGCGCCGCGGCCCGGCCAGGGCAAACCCCAGCGCCCCGGCCACCGCCCCTTCGGGCCAACCGGCATTGGGCGAGGAATGGTTTTTGGCGTCCTGGAACATCACCCTCAAAGCCTTTATCGGCGAAGCGGTCGGCGTAAACAGAGCGGCGAGCGCCAGCAGCAACCCGGAAAGGCGGGCGGGAATGAAATTCAGCAAATCGTCGAGCTTGGCCGCCGCCATGCCAAAGGCGTGATGGCGGGGCGATTTATAGCCAATCATGCTATCCATGGTATTGACCGTCTTATAGACGAAAAGCCCCGGCAGACCGAACAGCAAATACCAGAAAACCGGCGCCACCACCCCGTCGGAAAAATTTTCAGCACAGGATTCAATGCTGGCGCGAACCACCGCGTGTTCATCCAGAGACTCAGGATCACGGCCGACGATGTGGCTAACCGCTTTGCGCCCGGAAGCGAGGCCTCCAAACTGAAGCGCCTTGCCAACTGCGCGCACATGGTTGAAAAGATCACGCTGGGAAATAAGGGTGACGACAAAGAAAAGCTCGATCAGCCAGCCATAGGGAATGCCACTGCTGAAACGATAAAGATAGGCCCCGGCAAAAGCCGCCAAAGCAATCAGGGTCAGCGCCACCATGAGCCCACGGATAAAGCGGGCGACCTGACTGCGATTTTCCCGATTGAGCCGACGATCAAAATCGCCGATCAGAGCGCCGATAATCTTGACTGGATGGGGAACGACACGAAAAAAAAGCGGCATCCCGCCGACCACCGCCTCAACCAGAAGAGCGATCAACAACAGAGCCAGAATATGAATGCTGGCAAATGCGTCGGCAAGAACCATATCGATCATGACACAGAGCATGGGACGCAGCGGCAATGAGGTCAATCGCCAATTCTGACTGGCGAAGAAAAATCAATACGGACAATGGAAAAAGGACATAGCGAAACGTGACAAAAAAAACAGGCATCATGATCTGCGGCCACGGCAGCCGCGATACCGGCGCGGTCAGGGAATTCGAAAGCCTGGCCAAAGGCATGAAGGAACGGCTGCCCGAATACCAGGTGGATTCCGGCTTTCTCGAATTTGCCAAGCCGACCATCCGCACCGGACTTGAAAATCTCAAAAACAATGGCATCGAGCGCATCCTCGCCGTACCCGCCATGCTGTTCGCCGCTGGCCATGTGAAAAACGATATCCCCTGGGAGCTCAACAACTTTGCTGCCGAAAACCCGGACATAGAAATGAGTTGCGGCCGCGACCTGTCGATTGATTTCAAACTTCTGAAAGCCGCCTCAGAGCGCATCGAAGAGGCGGAAAAATCGGCCGATAGTGATGTCCCCCGCGCCGAGACCCTGCTTATGGTGGTTGGCCGGGGCACCAACGACCCAGACGCCAATTCCAGCATCTCAAAGATTACCCGCATGCTCTGGGAAGGCATGGGCTTCGGCTGGGCCGAAACCTGTTACAGCGGCGTTGCCCACCCCCGGGTGGATGAGGGACTGGACCGGGTGGCGCGGATGGGGTTCCGCCGCATCATCGTCTTTCCCTATTTTCTGTTCACCGGAATTCTGGTCAACCGGATCTACGACCAGAGCGACGAGATCGCCGCACGCTGGCCCGATGTCGAGTTCATTAAAGCGAGTTATCTCAACGATCACCCCCTGGTTCTCGATTGCATGGCCGAACGGGCGAGGGAAATTTTTACCGGCGACAATTCCATGAACTGCCTGTTGTGCAAATACCGCGAACAGGTCATCGGCTATGAGGATGACAAGGGGGTGGCCCAGGCTGGACATCATCATCACGTCAGCGGCATCGGCACCGACGACGATCACGGACACGATCATGGCCATGACCATGGACACGGACATGGCACAGCCGATACCAAAGCACCAAAAAAGGCTGCGACATGAGCTTCGACTACATTAGAGATCCAGAGGAAATTACCCGGCGCTCGTTCGAAGAAATTCTCAACACCGCTGATTTTACCGGCATTCCCGACCCGCTTCTCGCCGTTGCCGTGCGGCTGGTTCATGCCTGTGCCCTGCCCGAGATTATTCCAAACCTTGCCTGGTCGGAAAATGCAGCCGCGCGTGGCGAGGCGGCCTTAAAGTCCGGCGCGCCTGTTTTCTGCGATGCAAGGATGGTCGCCGAAGGCATTATGCGCCCCCGCCTGCCAGCCGAAAATCAGGTTATTTGCACATTAAATGACCCTGGAATCGAGGCGCTGGCAAAAGAGAATGAAACCACCCGCTCGGCGCAAGCCATCAATTTATGGGCAGATCGACTTGAAGGCGCAATTGTCGCCATCGGCAATGCCCCCACCGCGCTCTTTCGCCTGCTTGAGATCATCGACGAAGGGGGTGGGCGTCCCGCCGTCATTCTCGGGTTTCCCATCGGCTTTATTGGTGCGGCTGAATCAAAAGAGGCGCTGATCATTTAGTCGAAAAAACGCGGCCTCGACTATATTACCCTGCGCGGACGTTTTGGCGGCAGCGCCCTGGCCGCAGCCAGCGTCAACGCCCTGGCGCGCAGCGCTACAGAAGCCGCAACTTCGGGCGGCCAATGAACAACGCCCCCTGGCTCTCGATTATCGGCATCGGTGAAGACGGCCTCGACGGGATATCATCCCCGGCACGCGCCCTGATCGAAGAGGCGACCACCCTTGTCGGCGGCGAACGCCATCTTGCCTTTGTGCCAGATGGTGCAGCCGAGCGCCTGACCTGGGAGAGCCCGCTGTCGAAAACGCTGGATGCCATTGCGGCGCGCAAAAACACCCCCGTCGTCGTGCTGGCCAGCGGCGACCCCATGCAATACGGAATCGGCGTCGCCCTTACCAAGCGCTTTGGCATCGAGGACATCCGTATCTTACCTGTGGCGAGCGCGGTGTCTCTGGCCTGCGCCCGACTCGGCTGGGATATGGCCGAGACGGAAGTTCTGACCCTGCACGGACGCCCCCTGGCCCTGCTTTATGCTCGCTTGCGCCCCGGTGCACGAACGCTGATCTTGTCAGAAGACGGCGAGACCCCGGCCCAGGTGGCGGGTGCCCTGATCAATGAAGGGTATGGTCAAAGCCCGATGACCGTTTTTGAGCATCTGGGCGGTGAAAAAGAAAACCGCCGAAAAGCCACAGCCCATAGCTGGGGTGAGCAAAAATGCGCCGACCTCAACATCATCGCCCTTGAATGCCGGGCAGACGACGATGCCCGTCCTCTGCCGCTTGTTCCCGGCCTTGCCGACGACGCCTTTCTCCATGACGGCCAGATCACCAAACGAGTGGTGCGCGCCGCAACCCTCGCCGCACTGATGCCGCTTCCCCGGACCCTGCTCTGGGATGTCGGTGCGGGGGCGGGCTCTGTCGCCATCGAATGGCTGCGCGCCGAGCCGACGGCCCGCGCTGTTGCTTTTGAGCGCGGCCCGGCCCGCGCCGAACGGATCACAGAAAACGCCACCCGCCTCGGTGTTCCCCGCCTCCATATAATCACCGGTGAGGCCCCAACCATTTTTGCACAAGCACTAAAAGACAGCGCCAGCCCGGACGCCTTATTCCTCGGTGGCGGCGTTTCCATCCCGGGGATGATTGAAGCCTGCTGGTCTGTCCTCAAGCCCGGTGGGCGGCTGGTCGCCAATGCGGTGACGGAAAAAAGCGCGGCCCTGTTAACCGCCTTTGCCGACAAACATCACGGCTCCCTGACCAGGATTGCCGTTTCCCATGCCCTGCCCGGCACAAATCAATCCGACTGGCAGGACCGGCTTCCGGTTACCCAGCTTTTTGTGGAGAAGCCGCAATGACGAAAACCGTCCCCACAGGCATTCTTTACGGCCTTGGCATCGGCCCCGGCGACCCCGGGCTTGTGACAGTGAAAGCCCATTCCATTCTTACCCGCGTGCCGGTCATCGCCTATCCCGCAACCCTTGAAGGCGAGAGCATGGCGAGAAAAATTGTCGCCCCTCATCTTGACGACGCCGCCAACCTGGAACGCATCGAGATCGCCATACCCATCCCCATGGTGGAAGAACGTGACCCCGGGCGCGAGGCCTATGACGCGGCGGCCCAGGAAATCGCCCCCCATCTCAATGCCGGACGCGACGTTGCGGTGCTTTGCCTCGGTGACCCCTTTCTCTATGGCTCCTTCATGTATCTTTTCACCCGCCTGGCCGACACCGCGCAGATTGAGATCGTGCCGGGGGTCTCATCCCTGACAGCAGCAGCAGCGGCGGCGCGTCTTCCCCTTGTCGGGCGCAATGACAGCCTGGCCGTGATCCCAGCGCCCCTCGACGACGGAGAAATCATCGCCCGCATAAATGCCCATGATTCGGTGGCCATTATAAAGCTCGGCCGCCACCTGCCCCGCATCCGCAAACTCATCGAAAGCCTTGGCCTTGAGGGTGAAGCCCGCTATATCGAGCGGGCAACCATGGAGGGGGAGCGCGCCATCGCACTTAGTGCGGTGGGCGATGACGCCGCCACCTATTTCTCGATGATCCTTTTACACCGCCGCGGTGAGGCCACGCCATGACCCAACGTCTGAAGATTGAACGCCTGCCCCAAGGGGCCGCCCTGGTCGCCCTGACCTCAACAGGAGCCGACCTTGCGCGCAAACTGGCCGGCAAACTGCCAGGGGCAAAAGTTCACGCCCTTCAGGACCGCGCCGATGGAAAATCCGATATCACCTTCACCGATACGGGGGACCATCTACGTTGCCTGTTTAAGGCCAGGACACCGATCATCGGCATTTGCGCCGCCGGGATTCTAATCCGCTGCCTTGCCCCGCTTTTGCAAAACAAATCAACCGAACCGCCAGTGGTCTGCATTGGTGAAGATGGGGCAGCAATTGTACCGCTGCTCGGCGGACATAGGGGCGGCGTGGCGCTGGCCCAGGCGATTGCCGACATCACCAAGGGCCAATGCGCCATTACCACAGCCGGGGAAATCACCCTTGGGCTGGCGCTTGACAACCCGCCCATGGGTTGGCGCATCAACAATCCGGACAAGGTGAAACCCCTCACCGCCGCCCTTCTGGCAAATGAAAAAGTTGCCCTGAAACTTGAGGCCGGGGATGGCGGCTGGCTTTCCGGTGGCGCACTTTCCTTCGACGACGACGGCGCAACATCGATCAGAGTCACCCACCGCACTTTGACGCCGGTTAAAAATGAGCTTGTCTTTCACCCCCCTGTGCTCGCCCTTGGAATTGGCTGCGAGCGCGGCGTTGAGACCAAAGAGCTCGAAACCCTGGTGTCGGAAACCCTGGCTGGCGCCGGATTAAGCCGGCAATCTATCGCCTGCATTGCCTCAATCGATATCAAGGCCGACGAAGACGCGATCCATGCTCTTGCCCAAAGCCTCAATGTGCCGGCGCGCTTTTTTGCCGCCGCCGAGCTCGAAGCCGAAGCCCCCCGTCTCGCCAATCCATCCGACATCGTTTTTGACGAGACCGGCTGTCACGGCGTCAGTGAAGGAGCCGCACTGGCGGCGGCAGGAATAGACGGCGATCTGATCTGCCCCAAGACAAAATCCAGACGCGCCACCTGTGCCATCGCACTTTCGCCCACACCCATAAACAGTAATTCAGCCGGTCACCCACGAGGCGAGCTTTTCGTCATCGGCATCGGACCTGGAGCCGACGAGTGGCGCACGCCGGAAGCGACAAAACTTTTGGAACGCGCCGAAGATGCCGTTGGCTATGATCTTTATCTCGATCTTGTGGCTGAAAATATCAGCGCCGCCGAGCGCCATGCCTTTCCCTTGGGGGCTGAAGAAATACGAGTTCGCGCGGCCCTCGACCTTGCCGCTCAAGGTCGGCGTGTCGCCTTGATCTCTTCGGGTGACGCCGGGATATATGCCATGGGGAGCCTGGTTTTCGAACTTATAGAGCGTGAAGATAATGCCGCATGGAACCGCATTGCCCTGACAATGGCGCCGGGCATTTCCGCCCTTCAGGCGGCCAGTGCGCGAAGCGGCGCACCGCTGGGCCACGACTTTTGCACCATCTCCCTTTCCGATCTTTTAACTCCCTGGCCGGATATCCAGCATCGGGTCAAAGCCGCGGCAGAGGGTGATTTCGTTGTCGCCTTTTACAACCCGGTCTCTAAACGCCGCCGTCATCAACTTGAAACGGCCCGCGATATTCTGCTTACCCATCGCCCGCCTGAAACCCCTGTGGTACTGGCCCGAAATCTCGGCCGCGAAGGGGAAACCATCGACATAATTTCCCTCTGCGACCTCAACGCCGACAAAGTGGACATGCTTACCATGGTGCTCGTCGGCAGCAGCCAGACGCGAAAAATTGAGCGCAACGCAAGCGCCTGGATCTTCACCCCAAGAGGCTATGCGGCGAAGATGGAAACGCCTCAATTACCTCCATCAAAAAGGAACGCCTCCTGATATGAGTGTGCATTTTATCGGTGCCGGGCCCGGTGCCCCCGACCTCATCACAATTCGCGGACGTGATCTGATCCGCAACGCCGGGCTGGTGCTCTATGCAGGCTCGCTGGTGCCAAAAGAAATCATCAATGAAGCAGGAGATTCCGCAGAAGTGATCGATAGTGCGCCGATGAACCTTGATGAGATTATCGAGACCATGGTGCGGGCCCACAATGCCGGGCTTGAAATCGCCAGAGTTCATTCCGGCGATCCTTCGCTTTATGGCGCTATCGCCGAACAGATGCGCCAGCTCGATGAGCGCAATATCCCCTATGACGTGACCCCCGGCGTGCCCGCCTTTGCCGCTGCGGCGGCGACCTTGAAACGGGAACTTACCCTGCCCGGCATCAGCCAGACAGTGATCCTTACCCGCACGGCGGTGCGCGCCTCGGCGATGCCAGAAGGCGAGGATCTCGACACATTGGGCAAAAGCGGCGCGACGCTAGCCATTCACCTGTCGGTCAACAATCTGAAAAACGTCGTCGATGACCTGACGCCCCATTACGGAGAAGATTGCCCGGTCTGCGTCATCTGGCGGGCGAGCTGGCCGGATGAGAAAATCGTTCGCGGAACCCTGAAAACGATCCGCGACACAGTCAAGAAAGCCGGAATGACGCGGACCGCGCTTATTCTCGTCGGCAAAGCCCTCGGCGCGACGGCTTTCGAGGACAGCCGTCTATACGCCGCCGACCACAGCCACGTTCTGCGCCCCAGAGACTAAATTCAAAGACTAAAATTCAGGGGGGATCTTACGGCAGCGAAAATCAGCCGCCGTCTTTCACCGCATTCACAACCACATTGCGGATGCGCCTGTCGCGCCCTTCCTCGGCCCAATCGCTGGCACTACGCCCGGTATGATCCTGAATCTCAAGGTCACAGCCCGCTTCGATGAGTAAATCGACGACTTTCCGGTTGGAGGCCGAGATCGCTTTCATCAGCGCCGTGAGGCCCTGTTTGTTCTGAATATCAATGCCGGCCTTGTGCTTGATCAGAACGTCAACGACGCCTGGATATCCCAGCTGACTCGCCCAAATAAGCGACGTGTTGCCACCTTCATCCGTGGCATCGGCTATGGCCCTGTTCTCAAGCAGCAGCTGAACAACCCCTGCCCGGCCGTTTTTCGAGGCGATCAGGATTGGCGTCAAATCCTTGGCGCTCACATAATTGGGATCGAGGCCGGATTCGAGAAAGCCTCGAACCGCCTCGGTATTTCCCGACTTGATCGCCGACATATAGGCGATCATCGGCGTGAAATCACTTCCAGATTCAGCGCCTGAAACAGGTAAAGCGAGAACCGAAAGAAGAAAGGCAAGAACGAGCCGCCGCATCTATATCCCCCTTAAATAAGAGCTACATTGCGCCGCAACCACTCTCAAAGGTCAAGACTATTCATTCGCGCCCCAAGCCAGGACAGGGCATCGATGGCCGTTTCCAGGCAAGGCCCCGGTTCAGAGGGGGGGCGGGCAATCATCAGCACCGGAATTCGGGCTTGCCGGGCGGCGTCCAGTTTTGCCCTTGTCGCCGCGCCACCACTCATCT
>JABJES010000183.1 GCA_018663165.1 Rhodospirillaceae bacterium | reverse complement strand
GGTGGAAAGATCGGTCGTATCGATGACCCGCTCAATTTCCTGAACCTCGACCGTATGCTGGGCGGTGGCCAGTTTAAGCGTGTATTTCTTACCCAAGGTCAGAGGCTTATGCCCAAGCCAGAACACCCGCGCCTTAAAGACATTGGTTTCCACCGGCGGCGTGTCAAAGGCGCTGGCCACATGGCCGCGCTCAACGAAAATCTGCTCGTCGAGAGTCACCCCGACAGACTGTCCGGCCGACGCTGCCAAAAGCGGGCCCGCCGCATGCCAACCCTCGATTGAGGCGATCTTGGCCGGCTTGTTATTGGGCGAAAAGAGCAGCGTATCTCCCACATGAAGCCGCCCACTCTCGATTCGCCCGGCGATGATGCGGCGCTCGTCGAATTTATAGACGTCTTGCACCGGAAACCGCAGAGGCAGATCAGTCGGCGGCACCGGGGCCTCGAAATGATCCAGAGCCTCGGCGATGGTCGGGCCTTCATACCAGTCCATTTTAGTTGATGGTCCGGCGATCAAGTCACCCTCGCGGGATGAAACGGGAATAATAAATGTCGGGGTAATGCCAATCTCTTCCAGATACGCCTTGATTTCGGCGTCAACCTCGTCGAAGCGGTCTTTCGAATATTTCACCAGATCCATCTTGTTGACGGCAACGGCCACCTGACGCACGCCGAGAAGATGCAACAAATATCCATGACGGCGCGACTGTTCGCGCACCCCTTCCTTGGCATCGATAACAAGAACTGCGGCATCCGCACTGGCCGCGCCCGACACCATATTCTTCAAAAATTCCTTATGCCCCGGCGCGTCGATCAGCACATATTGCCGCAGCGCCGTGGAAAACCAGATCTGCGCCGAATCAATGGTAATGCCCTGATCCCGCTCGGATTTGAGCGCATCCATCAGGAACGCCCACTCGAACGGCATGCCCCGGCGATCACACATGGCCTGAATGGCCTCGAGCTTGCCCTCAGGCAGAGAGCCGGTGTCGTGAATAAGACGGCCGACCAGGGTCGACTTGCCGTGATCCACATGGCCGACGATGACGATTTTCAAGGGCTGGTGATCAACGCCGCCATAGACGCTTTCCGTCTGTGCCGCCTTTTTTGTTTTTTTCGCGCTCATCTACATATACCCGTCTGCACGAAGACGCTCAAAGGCGTCTTCCGATTCCTTATCCTGGGCGCGGCCGGATCGTTCGGCCACCTTCGTGTTTTCCAGTTCCTCGATAATTTCCTCAACCGTGCTCGCAGTGCTCTCAAAAGGATCGGTGCAGGGCGCGCAACCCAGGGAGCGATAGCGTTTGCCGTCCCTGGCAAAATAGAGATCAACCATGGGAATTTTCTCACGCTGGATATAACGCCAGACATCGAGCTCCGTCCAGTGCAACAGGGGATGAATACGCAGATGAGTGCCCGGTGCAAAATCTGTCTTGAACTGGTCCCAGAATTCCGGCGGCTGATCGCGAAAATCCCACTTCGCGTTTTCGCCACGGGGAGAAAACACCCGTTCTTTTGATCGCGTCCCTTCCTCGTCGCGGCGAATGCCGGCGAAAATTCCGGTAAAACCATGGGCGTCCAATGTCGCTTTCAATCCTGCGGTTTTAAGCGCCGAACAGCATTCGACCCGTCCCTTGTCCGGCCCCATTCCGGCCTCCAGGGCAGCGGTATTCTGGCCGACGATCATCTCAAGCCCCCACTCCTTGGCATAGCGGTCGCGAAACTCGATCATCTCGGGGATCTTGTGAGCGGTGTCGATATGAATAACCGGAAAAGGCACATGGCCGAAAAAGGCCTTACGGGCCAGCCACAGCATAACGTTGCTGTCCTTGCCGATTGACCACAGCATACCGATTTTCTCAAAGCTGTTGAAAGCCTCGCGAAAGATGTAAATGCTCTGGTTTTCCAGAGCGTCGAGATGGTTCATTGATTAGTCGCCCATTTTGCGTTGTGGATACCGCATTCCGTCTTTTCCTTGTCGGCCCAGCGCCCGGCGCGGGCGTCTTCGCCTTCTCCAGCTTCCCGGGTGCAGTGATAACACCCAATCGAGGCAAAGCCCCGCTTGGTCAGAGGATGCTCCGGTAATCCCCGTTCCTTAAACACCGCCTGAATTTTTTCGTGGGACCAGTGGACGAGAGGGTTGATCTTAACAAACCCATCGACCCCCTCAATAGATTCCAATTCGAGTCTGAGATCACCATGATGGCGCTTGCGACCAGTAATCCAGGCATCAAAACCTTCCAGCGCCCGTTCCAGAGGCTCTACTTTACGAATATGACAGCAACGGTCGGTATCGCTTTCCCAAAGATTTCCATTTGGATCCTGCTTGCTCAATTCCACCGGATCGGGGGTAAAGGTGCGAACGTCCAGTAATCCCAGATGGGCTTTCAAATCGGCCAGATAGTTATAGGTTTCCTCGAACAATTTGCCCGTATCAAGAAAGATCACCGGGGTTGCCGGGTCCACCTGGGCGACCAGATCGAGCAGAACCGCCGCCTCGGCGCCAAAGGATGAGCTCAATGCAATGCGCCCGGAAAATTCCTCAGCAATCATCACCTTCAAAAGATCGCGTCCCTCAAGATCGCCATAGGCGTCTTTCAGCGCCGCAGCTTTCGCCTCGGCCCATCCCACGCGCTCCGGCCCGACAGGGGCCGATGGTGCAAGCGTGTTCAAATCCGCCGCCATGCGCCCTCCTGCTGAGAGCGGATCATATCCATAACCGAGCCCGACCCATCGTCGAGTTTCGCCGTATCCAGCATTTCCTGAGAAACCGCTTCCTCGACCCGCATTGCGGCCAAATCAATCAATAGAGCCAGAGCCTCGCGAAAAACGTCACTCGCCCCATTGCCGTCAGCAGCCTTCTCCGCCTCAACAACTGCGTCAAGGGCTTCAATGACTTTGCCGTCAGACGCATAAGAGGCCTTTACCCGGCCCAACACCACATCATGATCGACACCTTCTTCGACGTCGCCAAGACGAACCAAAAGACG
>JABJES010000203.1 GCA_018663165.1 Rhodospirillaceae bacterium | reverse complement strand
ACATCATGTGTAAGGGCATGAACCGCTCGATCTTCAACGTTCTGCTCGGTGGTTTCGGTGGTGAGGTTGCCGGTCCGGCGGCGGGTGCGGGCGGTGGTGGCCAGAAAAGCGTCAAGTCGGGCTCTGCCGATGACGCTGCCTTTATCATGAAGAACGCCAACAAGGTGATCATCGTGCCCGGTTACGGCATGGCGGTGGCCCAGGCCCAGCATGCCCTGCGTGAAATGGGCGATCTGCTGAAGGCAGAGGGTGTTGAGGTCAAATACGCCATTCATCCGGTGGCCGGTCGTATGCCTGGTCATATGAACGTGCTTTTGGCCGAGGCCAACGTGCCCTATGAGGATGTGTTTGAGCTTGAAGAGATCAATCACGAGTTCGCCACCGCTGACGTTGCTTTCGTTATCGGCGCCAACGATGTGACCAACCCGTCGGCCAAGACTGATCCTACCAGCGCCATTTACGGCATGCCCATCCTTGATGTGGAAAAGGCTGGCACAACGCTCTTTATCAAGCGCTCAATGGCTTCGGGTTATGCCGGGGTGGATAATGAGCTGTTCTTCCGTGACAAGACCATGATGCTGTTCTCAGACGCCAAGAAGATGTGCGAGCAAATCGTCCAGGCGCTGGGCTAGACACTTAAACAACCATCAAGACGAGTTTAGAGCGGGGCCTTCGGGTCCCGCTTTTTTGTGTGGATTTAGATATGTCGAACCCCGGACACGAAAAAGCCGCGCCCTCTGGTCGGAGGGGGCGGCCTGAACGTGGTTCTGACGGCCCTTAAAGGCCGGTCAGGAGAGCGCTGGCCTAGTAGCCTTCACGCTCCATACGCTTGCGCATAAGCTTGCGGTGACGGCGCACGGCCTCAGCCGAGACGCGGGCCTTCTTTTCGGAAGGTTTTTCATAAGCGCGGCGCAACTTCATCTCCCGGAAAACCCCTTCGCGCTGCAGCTTTTTCTTAAGCGCGCGCAGGGCCTGATCGACATTGTTGTCGCGAACGATGACCTGAACGATTTTTCAACACTCCTGCATAGAACAGGCCCCCAAGGGGCCCTGAATACTTAACGGTCGCGGTTGATAACACAGGCAATGGGCTCTTGGAAACCCTTTCTAGGCATTTATTTGATGTTTTTTCTATACCCCGACCTTGTGAAAACGCCTTTACCGGGGCCATTGGTCTCCCCATATTAGGCCCATGGCCATTCTTGAAATAGCCCGTATGGGCCACCCTCTGCTGCGCGCCATGGCTTTGGACGTCGACGAGCCAACAGCGAGCGATATTAAGGCTCTGGTCGCCGATATGTGCGATACCCTGGCCGATATCGGCGGTGCGGGGCTGGCTGCACCCCAGGTGCTGGTGCCCAAAAGGGTGGTGATTTTCCACGTTCCCGCCGACCGGATCACAGAAGAACCGGGTGCTGAGACCGTGGGTTTGACTTGTCTCGTCAATCCGGTGCTTGAACCTTTGAGTGATGAAATGGAGCCGGGCTGGGAAGGTTGCCTCTCGGTGCCCGGTCTGCGCGGCGTGGTGCCCCGGTATATTCATGTCCGATATCGCGGGATCACCCCGCAAGGCGAAGAGATCAACCGCGAGGCCCACGGTTTTCATGCCCGGGTTATTCAGCACGAATGTGATCATCTTGATGGTATTCTTTTCCCCCAACGGATGACCGACCTTTCCCTGCTCGGGTTTGCCGATGAGCTGAAACACGGTCTGGCTGAGACGGTCGAGGCGCGCCGTGACAGCGCCGGCAATATCCCTTAATCTTGTGACCTCAAGGGAGAGTGCAATGGATATCGAAAAAGACAGGACGCGCATTCTGCTCGCCACTCTGCCCCATGTTCCTTTCGACGGTTGGAGCAAGGCGGCTCTGGAGGCGGGTATCCGTGATGCAGGGGTTTCTGCTGATGCGGCGGTAACGGCCTTTCCCGGCGGTGTCGGGGAACTGGTGACATTTTTTTCCGATTATACCGATCAGCGGATGATCGATGTTTTGGCGTCGAGTAATCTCGCCGATATGCGGGTCCGTGACCGGATTGCCGAGGCGGTGCGGGTGCGCCTTGATCTTCTTGCCGGGCACCGCGAGGCCCTGCGCCACGTGCTTTCCTTTCTTGCCCTGCCTCAGAACGCGCCTCTTGGCCTCAAATGCCTGTATCGGACGGTGGACGCCATGTGGCGGGCCGCCGGTGACACTGCCACCGATTATAATTTTTATACCAAGCGGATGCTGCTCTCAGGCGTTTATGGATCAACCCTGCTCTATTGGCTCGACGATGAATCAGCCGATTACGAGGATAGCTGGGCTTTCCTTGATCGCCGCATTGCCGATGTTATGACGATTGAGAAAACCAAGGGCCGCCTGAAAGGGTTTTTTGATAAACTGCCCGATCCGGGCGAACTCCTGCGCCGCTGTGCGCCGCGCCCCCCGGTTTAAGACGAGGCTTTCGGGGTACTGCCCTTGGGGGTAAGCCGGGTCACATGGCCCATTTTGCGCCCCGCCCTGGCCTCATCCTTGCCATAGAGGTGGAGGCAGGCTCCTTCTTCGGCGATCAGTTCTGGCCAGCTCTCCACATCATCGCCGATCAAATTCGTCATCACGGCGTCAAAGTCCCGCTCCGGTGAGCCGAGCGGCAGGCCGCAGACGGCGCGGACGAACTGTTCAAACTGGCTCGTCCGGCAAGCGTCGATGGTCCAGTGGCCAGAGTTATGGGGCCGCGGTGCGATCTCGTTGATCAGCAGGTGACCGTCGCTGGTGACAAACATCTCGACCGCCAGCAGACCAACGAAATCGAGGGCATTGGCGATCTTTATCGCCAGCGCCTTGGCTTCATCCGCCAGGGCCGGGGAAATTGCTGCCGGGGCAATGGTGACGTCGAGAATATGGTTCTTGTGGCGGTTTTCCACCGGATCAAAGGCGGCGCAAGCGCCGTCAACGCCGCGTGCCAGAACCACTGAAATTTCCATCTGGAAATCAACGAAGGCTTCGAGAATGCCGAGATCAGAGCCCATTTCGATCCAGGCGGCGGGGATATCGGTTTCAGGGCCGATTTTGACCTGACCCTTGCCGTCATAGCCGAAGCGGGCGCTTTTCAGCACCGCCGGGCGGCCGATTTCCTGTAAGGCGCTTTCCAGCTCATCGGGCGAGGCGACGGCCCTGTAGGCCGCTGTGACGGCCCCGGTGGCGATCAGGAAGTCTTTCTCCCGCAACCGGTCCTGAGCGACGTGAAGACACTGCCAATGGGGGCGTACAGGCACATGCTCGGCGAGCAGGCGGACGCTTTCATGGGGGATGTTCTCGAATTCGAAGGTCACCACGTCAACGCTGTCGGCGAAGGCGGCCAAGGCCGCGCTATCGGTATAGTCGGCCGTCGTCGCGGTTGTCGCCACCTGCCTGCCGGGGCTGGCCTCCTGGGGACAGAAAATATGGCTGCGATAGCCGAGATTGGCTGCCGCCAGCGCCGTCATGCGACCGAGCTGGCCACCGCCGATAATGCCAATGGTTCCGCCTGGCGGGATTAAATTTGGGTTGGACTGAGACAAGGGAAGGGAGGTGCCGTTGCGGTTCAGGCGGGGTCGGTCGGGATTACGGCAACCGCTGCCGTTTGGTTTTCCCGCCAGATATCGAGACGCTGGGCCAGCTCCGTATCCTCAAGGCTGAGGACCGACGCTGCTATCAGCGCCGCATTGATGGCACCGGGCTTGCCGATGGCAAGGGTGCCGACGGGGACGCCGCCGGGCATCTGGGCGATTGAAAGAAGACTATCCATGCCCTTGAGCGCTTTGCTTTCGATCGGCACACCGAAGACTGGAAGGGTGGTCATGGCCGCCGTCATACCGGGAAGGTGGGCGGCGCCACCGGCACCGGCAATGATTACCTTGAATCCCTGGTCGCGGGCGTTT
>JABJES010000107.1 GCA_018663165.1 Rhodospirillaceae bacterium | reverse complement strand
TCAGGCGTGGTGAGAGGCAGTGAACACTGGGTGCCGCGGCAAACATAGGCGCGTGAAACACCCTCTTCGCTGCCGCTGTTATATGCTGGATGATTGTCAGGCAAATCGCCGGTGTCGGCAACCGTAAGTATGACCGCACCGGGCAGGCTGTGGGCCCGCACGATCTCCTGCAATGCTTTTGTTGCCGCTTTATCGGCGGGGCCGGTGATGACGATGCGCAGGGGCAAAAACAGATCCTCGGCGCCGTTAAGAAGGGTGGCCATGGATGGGAAGCCCTCTTTTGCGTTGCCCCAAAAGGCGGCGATGATCTCACTGGCGCGGCGATGGTGTTCATCCTTTCCGGTGAGCCCGTAAAGTTTTGCAAACACCTGGGCCAGCACACCGTTGCCGGATGGGGTGGCGTGGTCATGGGCGGTTTTGGTGCGGATAATAAGATCGGTGGTGTCGTTGGCGGCGAAGTAATAGCCGCCCCCTTCCTGGTCCCGGTAATGGTGCTCAAGAATGGCGATCCAGCTATTTATCTGGATGAGATAGGCCGCGTTGCCGGTGGCCTCAAAAAGCTGGGCAGCGGCGCGCATCAGATTGGCGTAATCATCCAATGTTGCCGGGTGTCGCGCCCTGCCCTCTGCCCTGCCCTCTGCTGTGGCTTCGTTCCGGGTGCTGGTCCAGACATGGGCGAGGCGACCATTGGCGGTGGTCAGCTTGGCCGTGATATGGGCAAAGACCTTTTCTGCCGTCTTGATCCAGTCTTTTTTGTCAAGCGCTTCGCCGGCGGTAATCAGGCCTGAGATGATCAGACCGTTCCAATCGGCGAGCAGCTTGTCGTCGCGGGCGGGCGGCACTCGTTTTTCACGCGCCGCCAGAAGTGTTGCGTGGGCGCTGACCATTTCGGGGCTCTTTGTGTCGTCTGTGTTTTCCGGGTCATGGAGACGGTTGAGTATGGTATGCCCTTCCCAGTTGCCACCGGGATGGACGCCGTAGGCGGTCTTGAAGGCCGCCGCTTGGGTGCCCAACAAGGTGTCGATTTCGTCCTCGTCCCAGACATAATAAGCGCCTTCTTCGAGGTCGTCCTTCTGATTGAGGCTGTCGGCGTCCAGCGAGGCGGCAAAGCCGCCGCCGGGGAGCGCCATTTCGCGGATCAGCCAATTGACGGTTTCGCGCATCCGGGTTTCGAGAACCGGGTCCCCGGTTTGTCGCCAGACGAGGCCCATAAGCTCGAGCAATTGTGCGTTGTCATAGAGCATCTTTTCGAAATGCGGGACGAGCCATGCTTCATCGGTGGCATAGCGTGCAAAGCCGCCGCCCAGATGGTCATAGATGCCACCAGCGCACATCTGTCTCAGGGTGATGGTGACGCAGTCCCGGTAGTCTTCCCGCCCGGTTCTGATCCAGGCGCGCCATAAGAGCTCAAGCAGCGGGGTTTGGGGAAATTTGGGCGCACCGCGCAAGCCGCCATCGTTCATGTCCATATGGGTCGCCAGATCCTCGGCCACCTGATCGAGCAAGGCCGGGTCGATCTCTTGGGGGGCGTCCCCGCCCTCGTTGCCGCTGCTATTTTGTCGGGCCAGGCCCCGGCGCAGCGCCTCGATGTTGTGGCGGAGGTTTTCGAGGTTTTCATGATAACCCCTGGCCATGGTGGTCAGCACTTCACGAAAGCCGGGCAGGCCAAAGCGCGGTGTTTTGGGAAAATAGGCGCCGCCCCAGAAGGGCTCTTTATCTTCCGTGAGAAACATCGTCAATGGCCAGCCCCCCTGCCCGCCGGTCAGTTGTAAGGCGGTCTGATAGATCCCATCAATATCGGGGCGCTCTTCCCGGTCGAGTTTGATACAGACGAAATCCCGGTTCATCTGATCGGCGATTTCATTGTCTTCAAAGCTTTCATGGGCCATCACATGGCACCAGTGACAGGCGGCGTAGCCGATCGACAGCAGTACCGGGCGGCCTGTTTGACGGGCCAGGGCAAAGGCCTCTTCGCCCCAGGGCTGCCAGTGGACCGGGTTGTCTTTGTGCTGAAGCAGATAGGGGCTGTCTTCGTCTGCCAGTCTGTTTTGGCCGATTATTTTGTCCACCCGCAGGATCCTTTTACGTCGTTGTTGGGTTTTTAGGATTGGGGTGAGGCGGCTTGTCTACAAGCTAATTCTTGTCATCGCTCTGGATTTATCTGCCAATCCGCTCTATCTCAAAGCTATCGCCCACAGTTTGTATAAGGCGTTAAAGGAGCGACCGTTGAATCTTGAAGACCCGAAAGCCTATTTTGCGCGCCATGTTTTCATCTGCACCAACCAGCGTGTGGAAGGTCATTCACGCGGCTGCTGCCTGGAAAAAGGGTCCCTGAAATTGCGCAATTACCTTAAAGCCAGGGTTAAAGAGCTCGGCCTTCCGGGGCTGCGGATCAATACGGCTGGCTGCCTTGATCGTTGTGAACTGGGGCCGACCATGGTGGTTTATCCAGAAGGGGTCTGGTACCGCTTTGCCTCGGCCGATGATCTGGAAGAAATTTTGCAAAATCATCTTGTCGCCAACGGGCGGGTCGAGCGGTTGATGCTTAAGCCCGACCAGAAGAGGCAAGAGGAATAAGGTGCAGCCCCTGGATACCATATATGCCCCGGCCAGCGGTGGCGGGATGGCCGCGGTTTCGATCCTGCGGCTTTCGGGGCCTGATACGGCGAGCGTGCTCCATGAGCTGACCGGCGTTGCCCTGCCGCCCCCGCGGCAAGCCCGGCTGACCCGGTTTATCGATCCTGCCAGTGGTGAGACCATCGACCATTCTTTGTTGCTGTGGTTTCCCGGCCCCGGCTCCTATAGCGGTGAGGATATGGCTGAGCTGCAACTTCATGGCGGTCAGGCGGTGATCGCCCGGCTGCTCGATGTGCTGGCCCAGCGTCCCGGATTGCGGGCGGCTGAACCGGGTGAATTCACCCGCCGGGCCTTTGAGAACGGCAAGATTGACCTGACGCAAGCCGAAGGTATTGCCGATTTGATCGCCGCTGAAACCGAAGCCCAGCGTCTTCAGGCCATGGGTCAGGCCGAAGGGGCGCTCTCAAGGCTTTATGAGGATTGGCGCGGCCGTTTGGTCGGGCTTATGGCTCATCAGGAAACCGATATCGACTTTTCCGATCAGGACCTTCCAGAAACGGCCTTTTCCGGTGTTTCTAACAAAATCTTGTTATTGTTAGGTGAGATAACACAACATCTAGATGATGGACACCGGGGTGAGCGGCTGCGCACGGGGCTTGCGGTGACCATTCTCGGCCCCCCCAATGTAGGAAAGTCGACCTTGATGAACGCCCTTGCCCGGCGTGATGTGGCCATTGTCTCGGCCAGCGCCGGCACCACAAGGGATGTTATTGAGGTCCATCTTGATCTTCAAGGCTATCCCCTGACGCTGGTTGATACGGCCGGCCTGCGGGCCACGGGGGATGATGTTGAAAGTGAGGGGGTGCGTCGGGCCCTGGAAAAAGCGGCCCAGGCGGATCTCAAAATCATCGTTATTTCGCCTGATCTGCCTCCTGATTCTCTTGCTGACACCCTCTCTTTGCTCGATGAAAGCGCCCTGGTCGTGGTCAATAAGGCGGATCTTGATGTAACGGCTGCTTTTCCCTCTGCCGCGCTTTTAAAGTCATACCCTCTGCTCAATAAACAGGGTGTTTCCCGGCTTTCGGTCCAAAATGGTCGTGGAATGGAGGATTTTCTGGCCCGGCTTGGTCAGACCTTGAAAGATTTGATGGGAAAAACCACTTTATCGGCTCCCGTTCTGACCCGACAGCGCCATCGTCTGGCTCTGGAAGAGTGCCGTGATGCCTTAAATCGTGCTCGGCAAGCGAAAATGCCGGAACTTTTGGCTGAAGATCTTCGTCTGGCCGGGCGGGCCTTGGGGCGGATCACCGGTCGGGTCGATGTGGAAGATATCCTCGACGTTATTTTTCATGATTTTTGTATTGGTAAATAAGATGGTCTGGATCGTTGACCCTGAAATCGCCCCTCTCCGCCGCCTCGACGTTTCACGTGAAACACAAAAGCGGGAAAAAGCCGAGCGTGCTGTCCAAAAGCTGTTTCACGTGAAACGTGTTCGCGTGAAACAGCCCCCACTCTTTTGCCGGGAGGCTTCCGTCGATGAGTGATTTCGATATCATTGTTGTTGGGGGTGGCCATGCCGGATGTGAAGC
>JABJES010000108.1 GCA_018663165.1 Rhodospirillaceae bacterium | reverse complement strand
CCATAAAGCTATGTTGAACAAGATTAAATTACTGCTAAAGAGAATCAACCGGATCGGAATGGCGGCCGTTGGATATCTGCTGCTCCCCATCAGTGGCGCTGTGTTTATCGCCAGATTATTGGTGAATTGGAGGCGAATCCGCCGCGCAGAGATCATCGTCATTCCAAACCAGAAGTTGAATTTCGGCAACACCGTGATCGTTATCGACATGGCCAGGCGCATCTATGCTGGAAAAAATATTCTTGTCCTGTTTCCCCAGGACAGGGGGCATAACCCTTATCTTGCTAGAGTATGGTCTGATGCAGACGTGTATACTTTTCCGCGTTTTTGTCTTTCCGTGCGCTTTAAATCACGGCACCTTCTGCTTCCAGAGCGAACACCCCATGACCGCATGGCAGGTGCCTTGACGAAGTTTTTGGCACGAATTCTGGCGCCGCAGGCTGAACTGATTGATCCCGTAGGATTAAGGGAAAAATTCAATAACCTTGACCTTCTTCCCCTTCATTTAGGGGCCGATGTGGCGGCATGGAAAAAGGAAAAGCCGAACGACCCCATGATCCTGTCTGTGTGGTATTCCATCTATAACTATTGCATCAGCGCCCAGGACGTGCCGCCCATGCGTCTGTCAAATCTATTGCGCGACCAGGTTCGAGGAAGGCTGGCTGTAGCAAGAAGGGCGGGTGGCCATGAGACGGATGCAAAGCTGTGTGTGTTTTATTCAAAATACGCTGAGAACAGCATTCATCATCTTAATGGATCTCCCATTGACGATTATATTCCCGCCTTCGAAAAGATTATTGGGCGGGGGTACCAGATTATGCTGACGGGCGATTCGGGCAGGCGGGATGATTTAGTCCAGCGCTTCAAGGGCATGGTTGTTAATGAAGAGGCCTTGTCGATAAGCAGGGACCTTTTCAACATGTACGCGGCGACGGAAGCTGATATTTTCGTTGGAGACAATGGAGGGGGCGCATTTTTATCCTCTATCAACACAAAGCATCAGCTGGTTATGAACAGTTACCCATTTCTCAGCTCTGTTCCAAACGCATGGATATTTCATATGTGGGCTCATTACGAAGATGGAAGGCCGGTGCCATACGACGAACTGGCCACGACCTACGCAAGTTATGATCCTGGCCATAACATTCATGTTGAGCCAAACGATATGGATGACATTTTGGCTGCGGTAGAATTCTTCCTGGACGAGATTGATGCCCCCTCAGAGGGTATTGGGGGCTCTAAGTTGGTGCTGGAATGGCCAACAGTGTCACTTTTCCGCATGAGCAACTCGACGCTCTCGCCAGTTTATGAGAGGCGCCTTCTTGAGAAATTGTCGCAAGCTGATGGCGCTTCGGTTAAATCCGGGGCATCTGGGAAAATCGCCGCCACAGAGGGTTGATTTAGGGTTGATTTGCGGAATTTGTTTCCCGCGACCCCTTCGGGAAGGCGGAAATCCGATCTGTCTATCTCAATAATATGATGAGTAAAATGGACCAAAAAGAAATCAAGAGTGGTGGTCGGCTTCCCGTGTGGCGCTTGGTGCGAAAGCATATTGAGATCACCGGATTTAGCTTTAAGAAAATCGCTTTTGTCATTGTCGGCCTGAAGCTGGCCAGCACCCTTTTCGAAGGCATGGGGTTTGCCATGCTGTTGCCGATAACGGAATTCATGATCGCCGGCCAGGATTTGGCGGCCTTGCAGGCGAAATCAGATTTATGGCGGCGCCTCGTGGAATCTGCCGACAGTATCGGGATTCCGGTCAATCTCTTTACCCTGTTGTCGATGAGTTTTGTGTTTATCCTTTTCCGGCAACTGTTTCAGTATTTCCAGGTTTCTTATGAGATACGAAAGGCGCGGGAATTCGACAGGCAGGTGCAGGTCGCCGCCTTTGATAAATCCCTGAGGATGCGTTTGAGCGAAATTGACATGTCGAGAACCGGAGAGTTCGTAAACGATATAACCAATGAGGTTTCGCGGGCGAATTCAGCTATTTTTATTGTCATCTCGACGATAGGCCACGTACTCCAGTTATTGCTCTATGTCGGCGTCATGGTGACGATTTCCGTCTGGTTGAGCCTGGCGCTGTTGGTTATGGCTCTTGTCCAAGTGCGATTGATGCGGGGGATGATGTCTAAAAGCCAGGATATCAGCGAACAAATCACATCCTGCAACCAAAGCCTCATTACATTTCTTGTCGAACGACTGCGCTCGCTCCGCCTTGTGCGCCTCTCAGGAACGGAGGCGACGGAACTCAATAGTTTAGATCAACTGGTGCGAAATCTGAATCAGCGCGCGATTTCCATTCAAATGATTTCCGCCCGCATCCCGATTATTGTCGAGCCAATGGCTGTTCTGATGATTTTCATGCTGATGTACGTTGGTACGGATCTGCTCGGAATGCAGATAGAATTTCTGGTGATGTTTGCAGCCTCGACCCTGCGGCTCCTTCCAATTTTACAGCAAATCATGATTTCCTATCAAAATGTCCTCTCCGTGAGCGCCAGCTTGAGAACAACCATCAATCGTATAGAGGTGTTGTCCGAAAGCGGTGAACCTACCGGTGGACCACGTAAATTTGAGGGGCTTAAGGACGCTATAAAATTTGAAAACGTTAGTTTTAGATACGGTTTTGAGAACGGACCCCTGGCGCTGGATAATATTTCTCTTGAAATTCCCGCGGGTAAAATTACCGGCCTTGTCGGCCCCTCGGGCAGTGGAAAATCGACCTTAATTGATCTGCTTCCTATGCTCCGCGACCCCATCGGGGGAGAAATACAATTTGATGGTATTCCAAGGGATGAATTCTCTGTTCAAAGTTTACGGACGAAAATCGCTTTTGTTCCCCAGTCCCCCCAGGTTTTTAACGAAAGCGTGGAACAGCATATTCGTTATGGGAATCCGGATATCAGTAAGGAAGAAATTATTAAAGCGGCAAAGCTGGCCGATGCCGAGGAGTTTATTGGGGAATTGCCACTGGGCTATGACACGCTCATTGGTGAAAACGGTATTCGTCTTTCCGGCGGCCAGCGGCAGAGGCTTGACCTTGCGCGCGCGGTTGCCCGGAATTCATCGATTCTTATTCTTGACGAGCCTGCCAGTGGTCTCGATGCTGACGCGGAAGAACACTTCCGCCGGGCTCTTGTGAGAATCAAGGAAAACACGGGAGTTACAATTGTTCTTATCGCCCACGGGTTTTCCACGGTCGTCGCGGCCGATCAGATTGTCGTTCTAAGAAAGGGGCATGTCGAAGAATCCGGAACCCACGAATTTCTGATGAAATCGTCTAGTTGGTATGCACAGGCATTCAATAAACAACATCATGCCGTGTTGTCAGGCCCGCTGAGCGATGCGGAGAAATAAAAGAATGGGCTCTGATATATTTACTTGTGTGGGAATTGAAATCAGGGGCGGCCAAGAGCCCCTGTTTCTTCCCCTGATCCGGACGCTTGGAGAGCGGCACAACTCGACGATTCATCTCTATGTAAGAAGCCATGAGGAGGAGGTGGCTTATCGGGCGCATCCAGAGCGCAAGCTCTGGCAGTCGGTTACGAACAGCAATGTTCATATTCCAGCCCTTCGGGCAGAAGGTCTGGTGGAGCGAGACGTTATCTCCCGGGCACGGAAATACGAAACGATTATCGCAGAGCCCATCAATAGGTTGGCCCTTTCTGATCGGCAGTTGGGCTTTCCCTTCGTCGCCGGCGCGCCACGGCATCCCCGCGCCCCCTTCGCTGAAAAAGCGAGCAATACTCAGCTCCTTCATGCCTTGTCTGAGGCGGCGGCCTTCTGGGAGAGCGAGATCAAGGCAAAGGGTCTGACGATTTTGCTCGATGGCAGCAAAATCATGGCCTGCATGGCGCGTGCGCAGGAGGTTCCCTATCGGCGCTTATGCATTTCTCGTTATGAATCGTACTTTTATTGGGCGACTGACGAATATTTGACGCATCCTGGGTTAAGGGAAGCATTTGATTCTCTCTCGGAATGGCCGGATGTCGATATTGAAGCGGTGTATGATGTCGCCTTGGAAAAATATTTGTTTGTCAGCCTGGGCATGAGGTGGCGGAGCCTGGCGAAACAGATGGTTATGAACTCTCTGCGCCATTTTTATTATAAGGCAAGAGGGATGGAGAGAGGGAGGGCGATGTCCTGGCGCAGTATGGCGTTCTATCCAGTCATGGTTCGGCTTGCCTATAATCGCTTTTCAAAGTTAGCGATGGCGACCCTGAAGGATCTGGACGGAAAGACTTTTGTTTATTACCCGCTGCATAAAGAACCTGAGACGGCCCTCATGCAGTCGTCGCCTGAGCATTTGAACCAGCATGCGACAATTATTTCTCTGGCCCGGGATCTTCCCGCGGGCGTCTTGCTGGCGATCAAGGAAAACCCTTCGGCTGTGGGGCGTCGACCGAAGAATTTTTACAATGAAATTGCAGCGATAAAGAATGTTGTCTGGCTTAGGCCGGATACGGCTTCCATTGACGTAATTAAACATGCGGCAGCGACGGTAACCATTTCGGGAACAGCCTCTATGGAGGCGGCAATTCTCGGAAGGCCGGCTTTGACATTCAGCGACCGCGTATCATGGAATTTCTTGCCTCATGCAGTGGCGATAACAAAGGAATCGGATTTAAAAACCGCCCTCGATTGGGCTGTTAATAAATTTTCAGATTTTGACAAAGCACGCCGGGATGGCGCCCGTTTTGTCGCAGCCTTGAAGATGGTCTCAATGGATATGACGGGGTATGGGAGAGACAAGAACAAGCGGGTTCTTTTGCGCCCGGAGAATGTTGAAGCCGCCTATCGGGGGCTTTGTCAAAGTTTGAATGTCGAGCCCTTTGAGTCTTCCGAACTGGAGGTCGCCTGAGGCATGGCTATATTCGAGGGTATTGAGAATTGCGCTATTATTGCCGAGGTCGCTCAAGCCCATGATGGCAGTCTGGGCGCGGCACATGCATTTATTGATGCCTCGGCAGATGCAGGGGCGGACGGAATTAAATTTCAGACACATATTGCCGCTGCCGAAAGCACCCCATCAGAGCCGTGGCGTGTGAAGTTCAGCCAGCAGGATGAAACCCGCTATGAGTATTGGAAGCGGATGGAATTCAGTGAAGAGCAGTGGGCCGAACTGCGCGACCATGCCCGGCAAAGGGGGCTATTGTTTATCTCCTCTCCTTTTTCCGGCGAGGCGGTTGATCTTCTGAAGCGTATAGATATTGATGCCTGGAAAATAGCCTCTGGAGAAGTTGCCAATTCACCGCTTCTTGAGCAATTGGGTGGCCACAAAAAACCTGTTCTGCTGTCGACGGGGATGTCGCCCTGGTCTGAAATTGACACGGCGGTTGAACAGATCAGGTCTCACGGTCTGCCTGTTGTCGTGATGCAATGCACGTCCATTTATCCAACGCCTCCGGAAAAAACCGGAATTGCCCTTATTCCCAAGATGCGGGAACGCTATAACTGCCCTGTCGGGCTGTCGGACCATTCGGGAACAATCTATCCCGGACTTGCCGCGGCTGTGTACGGGATTGAGGTTCTTGAGCTGCATGTGACATTCGATCGGAAAATGTTCGGGCCGGACGGCCCGGCTTCAGTTACCTTTCAGGAGCTGCGGCAATTGGTTGACGGAATCCGGATAATTGAGGTCATGGTGAAATCCGAAGTTGATAAGGATCTCATGGCCGAGGAACTCAGGCCCTTGCGTCAGATATTTAACAAGAGCATTACAGCCGCAACAGACCTTCCGGCGGGGGCGGTTCTGGCGCCTGATCATCTGGCTTTAAAAAAGCCTGGAACGGGAATACCGGCGGCGCGGCTGGATGAAATTATAGGCAAACGGCTGAAAGTCAGTGTGGCTAAGGATACTCTTTTACAAGAGGGAGATTTGGAATGAGCGGAAAGCGACGCAAAATCTGTATTGTCATTACCGCTCGCCCCAGTTATGCGAGGATTAAATCTGTTCTGGAGGCTGTGCGGGATCATCCCGATCTGGAGCTGCAACTGGTTGTCGCTGCATCGGCGCTTTTGGAGCGTTACGGACGTGTTATTGATGTCATTAAGGCGGATGGATTTAACCCAGTGGCAACAGTATATATGCTTGTCGAGGGGGAGAATCTGGTCACCAGCGCCAAGTCGACAGGTATCGGTATCGTAGAGTTGTCGACGATCTTCGATAACCTTAAACCTGACATTGTGGTTTCTGTCGCTGATCGCTATGAAACGATTGCGACGGCCATCGCGGCATCTTATCTGAATATCCCGGTCGGCCATGTACAGGGCGGCGAGGTTACAGGCTCGATTGACGAGAAAGTCCGCCATGCCGTAACCAAATTATCGAACTTGCATTTCGTCGCCAGTCAAGAAGCAAAGGAACGCGTTCTTCGCATGGGAGAAGATCCGGATACCGTTTATGCGACGGGTTGCCCATCTATAGATATTGCGGAGCGGATATTATCCGAGAAGACAGTTGGTTTTAATGTCTATAACGAGACGGGGGGGAGTGGTGTCGGCCACCAGATAGATGCGAAAAAAGACTATATTATTGTTATGCAGCATCCGGTCCCAACTGAAGATAAGGAAGCCAGGATGCAGGCATTAACAACATTGCAGGCAGTTCATGAAGTGGGTCTACCGACGTTCTGGTTCTGGCCAAATGTCGATGCGGGATCAGATGTGACCTCGAATGTTCTTCGCGCTTATCGGGAACAGCATGACCCTGAGAACATTTATTTTCTTAAGAATCTATCCCCGGAAAATTTCATCCGGCTGTTGAGGAATGCCAAGTGTATTGCTGGAAATTCAAGCGTTGCAATCCGTGAGGCGTCATTTTTAGGTGTTCCAGCAGTCAATATAGGCACGCGCCAGAGAGGGCGAGAGCGTGGTCCGAATATTATCGATGTCGGCCATGATAAGGAAGAAATTGCCAAGGCTCTGCTCCAGCAGGCAAGCCTGGGCAAGGCGCAAAGATGTAAAGTCTATGGAGATGGCCAGGCTGGCAAGCGAATAGCCGACATTCTTGCAACTGCTGAATTGAATATCGACAAGCAGATTTCCTATTAAGGTCTCCTTCGGTCTTATGCGATCACCGGCTCTTTAATTTTGAACAGCACAATCAGAGTAGGAAGCGCGGATGAGCTTGGGGTAAGTCCCGAGGATGCACGCCTGTTTTTTGAGGCGCATTGGAAGCGGCGGATTGCTTTGGCAATCGAACCGTTTTACCAGTGGCAGTTCAAGGCGGCGCCAGAGAACAAGGGTCGGGATCATTGCTGTGTTGCTGTTGACCCAGACGGCTCTCTCCTCGGCATTATGGGGTTGAACGACAGGCCATTTTGGCTTAACGGCAAGCTGCGGGCAGGTGCTGAACTGACGACTTGGGTCGTTGATGAAAAGGCCCGGGGGCGCGGCGTTGGGAAATCAATTATGGCTTTTCTGCAGGCCCGTTACGAGGTGCTTGCCGGCATGGGCATTACTGATGCGGCGCTTCCGATCTACCTTTCAAATGGTTTTGAATTTCTGCCTTCGATCCCCAGGTTTGTACGTGTTTTCGATGCAGAAGCGATAGCTCCCTATGCCAAGATTGAAAAAATCGGTGAGGGGCTTATCGATCAATACAAAGATACAGCACGGTTCCCCTACAAGGTAAGGCAAGAGCCGTTCTCGGTCCTCGCCGCTCACATCAATGGGTTCGAGCGATCATTTAATTTCTTTTCACGAGACGCCGCCCATTTAGAGTGGCGATACGGTCACCATCCTGTTTTTTCTTACCAGGGCTTTTTCGTGCAGGGTGGCGGCAAGGGGGCTGTGGTTATTCTTAGGGCCGACACGGTCGGTGAGATGAAGATTATTCATGTCGTCGATTTCCTCGGTGACGGTGCCGATTTTCCAGCAGCGGTGACATTTATTGATGACTACTGCCGGGACAACAATGTGAGCGTCAGCGATTTTTATTGCGTGAGCCAGACTGTTAGCCGCCATTTTCGTGGCGCGGGCTGGTTTTCTATCCTGGAGGATTCCTTTTTCCAGTTTATCCACCTCTTTCATCCGCCTGAGATGCGCTCTCCGCCGACCACCTCGCTGGTCGTTTGGGCGCGAGACGAAATGCAGGGCCTCAGGGACATGGAGAACCTATATATCGCCAAGGGAGATATGGACCTCGATCGGCCGACAGCGGATACTTATGAAAAATATCGGGAAAACGACATGCGGAACGAAGGCGAGGGATTTTGAAAATACTCTACTATCACTATGTCCGTCCGGCCCCCGACGGGCTCCCCCATTTTCGCTACCTTCACCTGGACGATTTCAAAGTCCAACTAGATATGCTGGACAAGGATTACGGCTTTGTCAAAAAGCGGGACTTCCTAGAGGCGTTCGAACAGGGCGGAAGCCTGCCGGAAGGGGTTGTCCTCACTTTCGATGATGGCTTCAAGGATCACGTTCACTATGTTTTGCCGGAACTGAAACGGCGGGGCATATGGGGTTTTTTCTTTATCTCGACGGGCCTGTATGCGGGCGAGAAGAAGCTGCTCAATGTGCATCGGGTGCATAATCTTCTTGGGCGGCATGGCGGCGTTGTCATGCTTGATGCATTAAGGCGCCAACTTACCCCGGAAGTTATGGCCCATGAGCATGTGGAAGAGTTTCAGCGGGAAACTTATACGCATCAGGACAACGATCAGGCGACCAATGATTTCAAGAGAATTATCAATTATTTTATCGCGCCTGGTAATCAGGGAGAAATCCTTGATCGGCTCATGATGGATTTCGGAGATGAGGTGCAACTCTTTGATGCGTTTTACATGAGTGCCGATGAAATTCACGCGCTGCAGGATGAAGGGATGATTGTCGGCAATCATAGCGTTACCCATCCTGTTTTCAGCAATCTTTCGGTTGACGATCAAAGGGTGGAAATTCAGGATTCCTTTGCTTTCCTTGATAAAGCTGTTGGAGGTCTGGAGGTAAAAGCCTTCGGCTATCCGTTTGGTCATAAACACACTTATACCGAAGAAACCATGTCCCTGCTTCGCGAGACTGGATGCAGAATGGCATTCACCACCGGGAACAGAGATGTGGTGCGCCGTGATATTGAGGAGGCGCCGCTTGAGTTGCCGAGATACGATTGCAATCTCTTCCCCCATGGGCGGGCGAGTTATGGTCCCTATCGGCCCGGAGAATTCTGATATGCACTCAGGGGCATAAGAAAATTATGTCTTCACAGGATAAGCCCGCGAAAGTTCTGGCGCTTATTACTGCGCGGGGGGGCTCAAAAGGCGTGCCCCGGAAGAATATCCGTATGCTGTGCGGCAAGCCCCTTATCGCCTGGACCATTGAAGTTGCCCTTTCTGTTGGCGAGCAATTTCACGGCGTCGTTGTTTCGACCGAAGATGAGGAAATATCGGAGGTTGCGCGGAAATGTGGCGCTGAGGTTCCTTTCGTGCGGCCAGCCGAACTGGCGCAGGATGAAACGCCTAGTCTTCCGGTAATCCAACATGCCGTTGAATTTATTGAAGAGCGGGATTCCATCCGTCTGGACTGGGTCATGGTTTTGCAGCCCACTGAACCGTTGCGTTTGGCAGAGGATATTATCGAATGTTTGCGATTATCCAGACAGGAAGGGTG
>JABJES010000110.1 GCA_018663165.1 Rhodospirillaceae bacterium | reverse complement strand
TCGCCAACCCGGTCAGATCCGGAAGGAAGCAGCCGTAACGAGATTGTTTCGGGTCGCCACCCCGGTCTCCCACCCGGTTGAAACACAAAAATCCGGTGACATGACTGAACAGACGCAAGCTGCGCCCTATCGTGTGTTGGCCCGGAAATACCGGCCCGCTACATTTGCCGAACTGATCGGTCAGGAAGCGATGGTGCGGGTTCTCACCAACGCCATTGCCAGCGGTCGCCTCGCCCATGCCTTCATTCTCACCGGGGTGCGCGGGACCGGCAAGACGACCACGGCCCGGATCATCGCCCGGGCGCTCAATTGTATTGGTGCCGACGGTGCGGGCGGCCCGACCATCGAGCCCTGCGGAATCTGTGACCCCTGTCAGGCAATCGCCAGTGATCGCCATGTGGATGTCATCGAGATGGATGCGGCCAGCCGCACCGGGGTTGATGATATTCGCGAACTGATCGACGGCGTGCGTTATAAGCCGGTTTCCGCGCGCTACAAGATCTACATCATTGATGAAGTGCACATGCTCTCGAAGAACGCCTTCAACGCTTTGTTGAAGACCCTGGAAGAGCCTCCTGAACACGTAAAATTCATTTTCGCGACGACCGAGATCCGCAAGGTGCCGGTAACCGTATTGTCGCGCTGTCAGCGTTTCGACCTTAGGCGCATTGATATGACGGAACTGGCGGCTCATCTCCTCCGCGTCGCCGAAAAGGAAGGGGCGCGGATAACCCAAGGTGCTGCGGCGTTGATCGCACGGGCCGCCGACGGCTCGGTACGCGATGGGCTGTCTCTGCTTGATACGGCGATTACTGAAGACGGGGCGCGAGTGGATGAGGAACAAATCCGTGCCATGCTCGGGCTGGCCGACCGCACCCTTGTCTTTGATCTGATGGACGGTGTGATGGGGGGGGATGCGCCGCGCGCTCTTGCGCTGCTGGAAGAAATGTATGATGCCGGGGCCGATCCGGTGGTTGTTCTCCATGACTTGCTCGGCTTGTGTCACTGGTTGACCCGGTTGAAGGTCCTGCCGGATGTGGCGCAAGCCCCTGATGTGCCCGAGGCCGAGGCCAAGCGCGGCCTTGAGATGGCGCAGAAATTGTCGATGCCGGTTTTGGCTCGGGCCTGGCAAATGCTGCTCAAAGGGCTGGGTGAGGTGCAGAACGCTTCAAGCCCCCTGACCGCCGCCGAAATGGTGCTGGTGCGTCTTGCCTATGTCGCCGATATGCCGAGCCCTGCGGAGATCATTAAGACTCTTGATGGAGGGGCGGGAAAGCCCCAGGCGGCTCCGTCTTCTGCCGCCGCACCGGTCCCGGCTTCCGGTCCGGGCGACGCCACCATTTCTTCTGCCGCCCAAGTGGTCACTGAACCTGTTGCCGAATCTCCTGTGGAATCTCCCGTCGCTTCCCGCGCTTCGGGTGGCGGCGCGGCACCGGCGATAAAAATGGCTCTTGCTCCTGAGCCCGAACCCGAACCACCCTCCCCCGCGCCGCAAGCGGCTTTGCCGGGCTCTTTTGACGAAGTGGTGGCTTTGGCTGAACATCACCAGGAGGTCCGGTTACGGGCGTCTCTGGTTGGCGACGTCCATCTGGTTCATTTCGAGCCGGGGCGTATTGAATTTCGTCCCGGCGCCCATGCGTCTGCCAAGCTGGCTGGTGAGTTGGCCCGCAAACTGATGGAGTGGACCGGGACGCGCTGGGGGGTCAGTATCTCTCAGGAGCCCGGTGCGCCGAGCTTACGCGAACAACGCGCGGCGCTTGAGACGGCGCGGCGCGAAGAGGCGATGGGTGCGCCTCTGGTGAAAACCGTTATTGAAGCGTTTCCCGGTGCCGAGATTATCCGGGTCGAGGACAAGCCCACAGGTGGCGATACAGACGGTGATACAGGCGGCGAGGCGGAATAGGCCGGGCCTCGCGCGACGCATGACTCGGTACCGCCCCCCTGATATACACGGGAACAGACGTACCCCTTCGATTGTGAATAGTGGAGAAGAAACAGATGAAGAATCTTGGCCAGATGATGAAAAAGGTCCAGGAAATGCAGGGCAAAATGGCCGAAATGCAGTCCCAGCTCGAAACCCTGGAGATTGGCGGCCGATCCGGCGGCGGCATGGTCGAGGTGACTTTGACCGGCAAGGGTGAGGCTAAAAAGGTCAAGATTGACCCCTCATTGGCTGATCCCGCAGAGATCGAAGTTCTTGAGGATTTGATGGTTGCTGCCATCAACGATGCCCGGGGCAAGGTCGATGAAAAGGTAAAGGAAGAAATGGAGAAAGCCACCGGCGGCCTGAACCTTCCCCCTGGGATGGGGTTGCCGTTCTAGGCAGATTTACGTTTTCCCATGACGACATCTGAAATTGAACGTCTGATTTCTCTTCTCGCCAAGCTGCCTGGCCTTGGCCCCCGCTCGGCGCGCCGTGCCGCGCTTCATCTCCTGAAGAAAAAAGAATCCCTGCTCTCGCCTCTGGTTGATGCCCTGACCAGGGCCGCCGACCAGATATGTACTTGTTCGCGCTGCGGTAATCTCGATGTTGAGGACCCTTGCTCAATCTGCACTGATCCCCGTCGTAAGGAGCAAGTCATCTGTGTGGTTGAGGAGATTGCCGATCTTTGGGCTCTGGAAAGGTCGGGGGCTTTTCGTGGACGCTATCACGTTCTTGGCGGCACTCTGTCGGCCCTTGATGGGATTGGGCCTGAAGACTTGCATATCACGGGGCTTGTTGAACGGGCGTCGGGGACGCAAGTTGAAGAAGTTATTTTGGCGACGAATGCCACGGTTGATGGCCAGGCGACGGCTCATTATATCGCCGACAGGCTGGGGACATGTTCGGTTACGGTGACCCGCCTCGCCCACGGTCTGCCCTTGGGCGGTGAACTCGATTATCTTGATGACGGGACCCTGACTACGGCACTCAAGGCGCGCCGCCCGGCTTAACCCTTGGGCGTGGTCTTGATCCTAGAGAATCATTCCGATGACGGCCCCAGTGAGGCAGGTCGCCAGGGTTCCGGCGGCGACCGATTTGACGCCGAGGTTAACGATATCCTCGCGCCGTTCGGGTACCATCGCCCCCATGCCGCCGATGAGAATGCCGAGGCTGGCGAAATTGGCAAAACCGCACAGGGCATAGGTCATGATCACCCTGCTGTGGGGGGATAGGGTTTGGGCCCCGGATTTAGCCATATCCGCATAGGCGACGAGTTCGGTCAGCACCAGTTTCGTGCCGAGCAGCCCGCCGGCGGCCTGGGCTTCGGCCCAGGGGATTCCCATTGCCCAGGCCAAGGGTGAGAGCAGGAAGCCGAGAATACCTTGAAGGGTCAGGGTCGTCCCGTGAATATCCGGCAGTGCCCCGAGAATCTGGTTGGTAAGCGCCACCAAGGCGACCAGCACGATCAGCAGGGCGAGAATATTAATGAGCAGTTCGACCCCTTCCAGGGTGCCGCGCACGATCGCATCCATGGCCGATTTGTCCCGTCTGGGCAGGGCGATATCCCCCGCCGTCGGCTTGTCCTGGTCTGGCACCATGAGGCGGGAAATGGTGATGGCGGCGGGCAAGTTGATGATCGAGGCGGTCAGCAGATGGCCCAGGGCGCCGGGGAGAACATCCTTAAGCATGCTTGCATAGAGGATCATCATGGTGCCGGCGATTGTCGCCATGCCGCAGGTCATGACCATGAACAATTCACTGCGCGAGAGCTTGGCCAGATAGGGTCGCACCAAAAGCGGCGCTTCGACCATGCCCATGAAGATATTGGCGGCGGCCGAAACGCCGACCGCGCCGCCGAGCTGAAGCGTTTTTTCGAGTAACCGCGCCGCGCCACGGACCAGCATTGGCAATATCCGCCAGTGGAACAGAAGTGCCGAAAGGGCGCTGATGACGAGAACCAGCGGCATTACCTGAAAGGCAAAAACGAAGGCCGAGCCGATGCCGGTTTCGGCGAAGGGTGGCGGGCTGCCGCCGATATAGCCGAAAACGAAGCTGGTGCCTGCTGTTGTGGCATCCTGTAATGCGGTAACGACCCGGTTTAATTCAAGAAATCCGGCCCGCACCGTGGGCAGACGCAGGAGGATCAGGGCCATGGCGACTTGCAGGAAAAGCCCGGCGAGGATGAGCCGGGGACGCACCGCCGAGCGCTTTTCGCTGATCGTGAAGGCGAGCAGGGGAATGGCCAGGAATCCGATCAGGCTCTGAGAAATCATCTCATGCTCTTTCAGCTTTCCGGGGTGATTTCAGGGGGGATCAGCAGGGGTGGTTCGCCATCGCCTTCGTTTTCCGCCATTTCGACCAGGGTGATCCGCTCCCCGCGCTTGGATATCTTGTCGGTGGAGGTGCGGATTTCGCGGATGTCTTTTTCGGCCTGATGGAAATGTGAATCGAGGCTGTCGATGCGCTTGCACAGGCGCATTACGTCTTCCATCAGAACATGGACTTCCTTTTGGATCAGCCCCGCCTGTTCGCGCATGCGCACATCCTTTAATACCGCGCGGATGGTGTTGAGCGTCGCCCAGAGGGTCGAGGGCGAGACGATGACGACCCGCGAGCGGAAGGCAAATTCGACGATTTCGGGCAGATGAACCTGGATTTCTGCGTAAACCGCTTCGCTGGGCAGGAACATCAGGGCGGATTCGGCGGTTTCGCCGGGGATCAGGTATTTTTCGGCGATATCACGGACATGTTTCTTGATGTCGGTGCCGAACATGCGGATCGCCGCCTTGCGCGCTGCCTCGTCCTCGGCCTTGCCCAGCGCTGTAAAACTCTCAAGGGGAAATTTGGCGTCGATGGCAATCGGGCCGGGGGGATTGGGCAGGCGGATCAGGCAATCGACCCTTTTGCCGTTCGACAGGGTTTCCTGAAACCCATAGGCGGAGGCGGGCAGAACGTTGGTCACCAGATCCTGAAGCTGAATCTCGCCAAAAGCGCCCCTGGCCTGCTTATTGGACAGAATATCCTGTAAGCCAACGACCTGGGTTGAAAGTTCGGTGATGTTTTTCTGGGCAGCGTCAATGACGGCAAGGCGCTGATGCAGTTCAACCATGCTGGCATGGGACCGTTGGGAGGTTTTTTCCAGCGATTCCCCAACCTTATGGGTAACCGCGCTCAGGCGCTCTTCGAGGGTTTTGGAAAGAGCCCGCTCCTGGGCCTGGAGCCGGTCGGACAGGTGGGTCTGGGCGCTGGTCTGGCTTTCGGCCATCTGGGCGAGACGGCCTACCAGTTCGGAAAGCTGGGTCTGATCGCCGCCTTTTCCACGGCGCTGGATGAGCAAAAAAATCACCCCGGCGGCGAGGAGAAAAACCAGCAGAAACAACGGAAGAATTAAGGAATTCACGCCAAACAAGCCTTACATAAAATCATTATTTTTCAACGCCTTATAACAATTAACTAATATTTAATATTAAGAGTATTATAAATATGGTTAATGGGGTTGTAGAAAGTTTAAATTTAATTAATATAAACTTGAATCTTTGCCCCAGGCCAACGAATTGAGATTACAGGCTTCGCCGCCGAACCGGTAGCCATAAAACAGGAACGGTGAGGGATAAACCGGATCTGAAGCCTTGATAAACTCGATTTAGGCAAGACGTACAAAGCGATTGGAAGAATCGCGTCAGAGATGAAGAATCGCCTTCCCGGTTTTCCAGGACGGCCACAAAAAGAGGGTGGAGAGACATGAGGCTACTAAACGTCGCCGGCCAGGAGACTCTATCCCGGCGGAAATTAATCAAAAAATCCTTGGGCCTGGGCTCGGCCCTGGCGGTTAGTTCTTTTGCCGCAGGAATGACCGCAGGAATGACCGCAGGGATTGCCCCGGCACTTGCCGGCTCGTCTTCCGGCTATTGGGTTGGCGATGAAGCGGCCGAACCGCTGGACAAATATCCCCCGCTTTTCAACACCTGGGAGCGGGCGATGGGGACCTCACGCTTACTCGGCGACAAAGTAAAGGTGCTTGATTATTTGCCCATGAACAGCGGCAGGATGAACCTGCTGCCGGTGCGCGATTATTCAGCCGTTAGCAACTGGATGAATGAGCTTGAGAAAATGCGTTCGCTCAGCAGGCTGAACCAGCTTAAAGCCATTAATACCTATATTAACGCCTATCCTTACCGCCCCGATCTTGCCAAATCCGGTATGGCCGAACGCTGGAACCCGCCGCCCGAGCTGTTCCGCCAGGGCGGGGATTGCGAGGATTACGTGGTGGCCAAATATCTTTCTCTCGGCCATCTCGGATTCAACGATGATCGCCTGCGTCTGATTATCCTTACCCTGCCACGGACCCGGCGCACCGACCCGCGCCGCCGGATGCACGCCGTTCTTGCCGTCTATATTGATGATACGGCCTGGATTCTGGACAATCTTTCCGATGATATTTACGACCATAAGACAGCCTATTCCTATCGGCCGATCTTGTCGGTTAATCGCGAGACCCTGTGGCGGCATAAGGTTTAAGCCGTCGCAATGGAGCGGTGGGTTGCCTGATTGCCTCTGATTATCCTCAAACGAGCCATCGATAACGGTTGGAGAGGCTTGACGCCGGGGCGGACTGGTCATAACTAAGGCATGTCTTTTCCTTGAGGTTTCCCGAAAATATCCATGGCCCAGCTTGAAATCATTGTCGCCCCTGACCCGCGCCTGAAGGTCAAAAGTAAATCTGTCAAAAAGGTCGATGACGACGTGCGCGCCCTGATGGACGATCTGCTCGACACCATGTATGCCGCATCTAACGGAGTTGGTCTTGCCGCACCCCAAATTGGCGTGGCAAAGCGCGTATTGGTAATCGACATGGCGCGAGGAGAAGAGGCACCTCAACCACTTTGCATCGCTAACCCGGAAATAATCTGGACCTCCGATGAGACCATTGTTAACGAAGAAGGCTGTTTGTCGGTGCCTGAATATTATGCCGAAGTAAAACGCTCGGCGGCGGTGAAGGTGCGTTATCTCGATTATGAAAATGAGATCAGGGAAATGGAGGCGGATGATTTTCTCGCCATTTGTATCCAGCATGAAATAGATCACCTTGACGGCATTCTTTTTGTCGATCATCTCTCTGCATTGAAGCGCAACATCGTTTTGCGCAAAATGGCCAAGGTAAAAAAACAACTGACCGAAAGTGAGGCGAAGGTTCCCACGCTCTAATCGGATATTCAGGCCTGCTCTGGTCGCTGCGGCGATGATGCCGGGCTTGCCGAATATGGCGTGGTGAAAATCGTTGAGGGGAAGGCTCATGGCAGAGTGTAAATTGCGTCTCGTCTTTTTCGGCACACCTGATTTTGCCGTGCCGGTTCTTGCCGCCTTGATCAATGCTGGCCATGAAATACTCTGCGTCTATTCCCAGCCGCCGCGCCGATCTGGTCGGGGTATGTTGGAAACACCCTCACCTGTTCATCAATATGCCACGGAAAAAGGCATCACCGTGCGTACGCCTGAAAGCTTGAGCTCTGCCGATGTGCAGGCGGAATTCGCAGCGCTAAAGGCCGATGCCGGAATCGTCGTCGCCTATGGATTAATTCTCCCCCCTTCTATATTGGCGGCACCAAAGCTGGGCTGTCTTAATGTGCATGCGTCCCTGTTGCCGCGATGGCGCGGCGCGGCACCGATCCAGCGGGCGATCATTGCCGGGGACAGGGAAACAGGCGTCACCATCATGCAGATGGATGCCGGTCTTGATACTGGCGATATTCTGCTCATCGGAAAGTCCCCGATCACCGATCAGACGACGGCAGAAAGCCTTCACGATGAGCTGGCTGCCATGGGGGCGGAACTGATCGTCAGGGCCCTTAAAGAAATAGATGAAGGGACGTTGATCCCACGGTCTCAAAACGAGTCGCAAGCCTGTTACGCCGAGAAGCTCAAGCGAGGAGAATCGCAGATCGACTGGCGCCAAAGTGCCGAAATTATCGAGCGTAAGGTGCGCGCCCTTAACCCCTGGCCCGGATTCTGGTTTGACCTTGATAAGGGGGTAAGAATTCGGGTGCTGGCGGCCGAGCTTTGCAAGGCTCCGCAGAACGTCCATATGGGGAAAGCCCCGGCAGGACAGGTGCTGGATGATAATCTCTGCATTGCCTGCGGCGAGGGCGCAGTGCGGCTCCGGCTTTTGCAGCGACAGGGAAAATCAGCAGTGGCGGCGGATGCCTTTTTGCGCGGATTTCCAATTGCTGTGGGCACCCGGCTTTCCTTGCCCCAAGGCGAGGACTTATGACACGTTACAAGCTGACGATAGAGTATGACGGGTCTCAATTTGTTGGCTGGCAGCGCCAGGAGAACGGCCCCTCGGTACAGGCTGCTTTGGAAAAGGCCGTCGCCTCCTTTAGCGGTGAACAAGTCGTTTTTCACAGCGCCGGGCGCACGGATACCGGGGTCCATGCCTTGGGCCAGGTGGGGCATTTTGATCTTGAGGCACCAGCCGAATCCGATACGGTGCGCGATGCCATCAATTATCACCTTGGCGAGGCGGCGGTTTCTGTTCTCACCGCCGAGATCGTCGATGATGAGTTTCATGCCCGTTTCTCAGCCAAGGGACGGGCATATCGTTACCGGATTATTAATCGCCGCACGCCCCTGGCGCTTGATCGTGGGCGCGCCTGGCAGGTGAAAGTGCCCCTCGATGTGGCGGCGATGGCATCGGCGGCGGAGGTTCTGATCGGGTTTCACGATTTCACCTCCTTTCGCAGTGTCCACTGTCAGGCTAAATCACCGGAAAAGACCATGGATAGTGTCATTGTCACTCGGCAAGGCGAGGACATTTTTTTCGATTTGCGGGCGCGCTCTTTCCTTCACAACCAGGTGCGGATCATCGTCGGCACCTTAAAACAGGTGGGGGAAGGAAGATGGACTGATGAGGACGTTGCGGCGGCATTGGCTGCCCGCGACAGAGCGGCTGCCGGAATGACGGCACCGTCCGAAGGGCTTTATTTCGTTGAGGCTATTTACTGACGGGATCAGGGGGCTTTGGCCCGATTACGTCGCCGGAACAGCTGCCGTGGCACCATAAAGCAGGGCATTGGCGGTGCCGGTAATCAGGATCGACAAGGCAACATCAATGCAAACGACCATGGCGGCGGGCGCGGCGGTGATTTTCAGCGCCGTTTTGGCGATAAACCACTGATAATAAAAAAGCGCCATGGTGACGACCATGGAAAGCAGCGCGCCGAACGATTGAGGAAAAACTTCATAGGCGTTGAGGGTAACGATGGGAACCAACACGATGATTTGAATCACGCCGGACCAATTATAGGCGATGATAAATCTGATAAATTCTTTTTGTCGGTCGAGAACCGCGCTTATGTAAAAAATGGCCAAGGGAAATGCCACCCAGCCGATGACATAGGCAATAGTCTCGATAGATAAGACTCGAAAGCTTCCGGCGATCTCCAGCATCTCCATTCCCTGTGGGTGCAACAAGTGGAGAATGGTCAGGGCGATGAAGCCGGGCGCGGCAATGGCGGCGGCTGTAAATGAACGCCAGAATCCAGCCTCAGTGCAATTGAAGTAAGCCATGCCCCTGACGTCGAGAAGGGCAAGGCGGAAGGCCCCATAGAGGCCGAGGGTTATTTCGCGGGGGCTTATCATCATTGATGTCCGGGATTCAGGATTGGGGAAAGAATCCGTCCAACACGTGGCGGTAAATTTCCGTAAGAGAGGTTAAATCGGCAAGGGGTACGTGCTCATCGACCTTATGGATGGTTTCCCCGACCAGGCCGAATTCGGCCACCGGGCAGACATGACGGATAAACCGGGCATCCGATGTGCCCCCCGATGTACTAAGCTCGGGCGCGGCGCCAAGAACGTCTTGTGCCGCCGTGCAGATAAGCTCGCTTAACCGTCCAGGCGGGGTGAGGAAGGCTTCACCGCTGACCTCGGTTTCAAGTTCAAAAGCGCCGCCGTGAGTGCCGCATGTCTTGTCCAGCCATGCCTTAAGGGAGGCGCTGCTATGGGCGTCGTTAAAGCGGATATTAAAGCGTGCAATCGCTTTGGCCGGGGTGACATTGGAGGTGGGGTTTCCGACATCAATCGAGGTAAGCGCCAGGGTCGAGGGGTCAAAATGGGCGCTGCCTTCATCCAAAGGGGCATTGGTCAGGGCATCGAGAACCTTTAGCAATCGGGGGATAGGATTATCGGCGAGATGGGGGTACGCGGAATGCCCCTGAACGCCAAGCACGGTAAGGGTTGCATTAAGGCTGCCACGGCGTCCGATTTTGACCATTTCCCCAAGCCGGGTGGGGTTGGTCGGTTCGCCGACGAGGCAGGCGTCGATGGGTTCGTTTCTTTCGTTCAGCCAGTCGAGAACCCGTGTCGTGCCGTTGATTGACGGGCCTTCTTCGTCGCCGGTAATCAGAAAACTGATGGAGCCGGAAAACGTCTCTCCGCGATTTTCGAGGAATTCGGCTGCTGCTGCGGCAAAACAGGCGATGGCGCTTTTCATATCGGCGGCGCCCCGGCCAAAGAGCTGGTCGTCCCGGATCTCGGCGGCGAAAGGGTCGACGGTCCAGGCCTTCGCATCGCCAACGGGCACCACATCTGTGTGGCCGGCAAAGCAGAAGTTTTCGCCGCCCGAACCAAAACGGGCATAGAGGTTATCGATATCCGGCGTGCCGGGGGTCGAAAAGGGGAGGCGGTGGCAGGTGAAGCCAAGGGGCTCAAGCGCTGTTTGCAGAACGTCGAGCGCCCCGGCATCAGCCGGGGTGACGCTGGGACAGCGGATCAGGGCGCGGGCGAGCTCAAGAGGATCGATGGGCACAATACTTAGTCGCGCAAAAGCTCGTTGATCGAGGTCTTGGAGCGGGTTTTCTCGTCCACCGTCTTGACGATGACGGCACAGTAAAGGGAGGGGCCTGGGCTGCCGTCGGGAAGTGGCTTGCCGGGCAGGGCACCTGGAACCACGACCGAATAGGCAGGCACACGGCCGTAATGAATTTCCCCGGTCGCCCGGTTAATGATCTTGGTCGAGGCACCGATATAAACGCCCATCGAGAGGACGGCGCCGGTCTCAACGATGACGCCTTCGGCGACTTCGGAACGGGCGCCGATAAAACACTCATCTTCGATGATCACCGGGTTGGCCTGCAGAGGTTCCAGCACGCCGCCGATTCCAGCGCCGCCGGAAATATGACAGTTCTTTCCGATCTGGGCGCAGGAGCCAACCGTCGCCCAGGTGTCGATCATGGTACCGCTATCAACATAGGCACCGAGATTGACGAAGGATGGCATCAAAACCACCCCCGGCGCGATATAGGCGGAATGGCGGACAACGCAGTTGGGAACGGCGCGAAAACCGGCCTGATGCCAGCGTTCCTCGTTCCAGCCGGCGAATTTCGAATGAATTTTATCGAACCAGGAAGACTTGCCCCGGTCGGTGTCCCATTGCCCGGCCGGGATGACGACGTTGTCTTTCAAGCGAAAGGACAGCAGGACGGCCTTTTTAGTCCATTGGTTGACGCGCCATTCCCCGTCGATTTTCTCGGCAACACGAATTTCGCCGCTATCAAGCATATCCATTGTGGTCATTACAGCATCGCGGTTGTCGCCTGAGGTGTAAATATCGAGTTCATCGCGCTTTTCCCAGGCGGCGTCGACGTTCGTTTGCAGGTCTGAGGCGTTCATGAGACTTCCTGATGCTAGGTTGAGGGTTTGGCGAGGAATTTGCGTCAGACGGCCCCGGCTGTCAACGTTTTGCGCTGGATTTGGGTTCTTCGCTCAAAGGGCGCGTCGGTTCGCGGGCATCAAGAACGGCCCTGATCCAGCCCACCAGATCGTCGGTAATGTGGTCAATATGATCGACATCATCGCTTGTCTCTGCCCATGGGGTGTCGTTCTGCACCCAGATTGTGGTCATGCCAAGGTCGGCTGCGGGTTTAAGATTGCGTGGAATATCCTCGAAAAAAGCAGCCTTGTGGGGGTGAATATTAAAGGATGAGAGTAAGAGATTGTATGGGGCTGGTTCGGGCTTGGGGATGAAGTCGGCGGCGGTAATATCAAAAATACCATCAAAAAGATGCTCAATCCCCAATTGGCCGAGAACTTTCCGGGCATAATTCCCACAGCCGTTGGTATAGACGATCTTTTTGCCTCCCAGCTGGTCCAGAGCTTGGGCGAGAATGGGGGCAGGATCAAGCAGGCCAAGATCGACATCATGGACATAATCGAGAAACGCCGATGGATCGGTGGCGTGTTTAAGCATCAATCCACGCAGGGTTGTGCCGTATTGGCGGAAATAGGTTTTCTGGATACGCCAGGCTTCGTCCGGGGCAACATCGAGCTCGGCGGCGATGAAGGCTTTCATGCGCTGGTCGATGGCGTCAAAGAGGTTCGATCTGGCAGGGTACAGGGTATTGTCGAGATCGAAGATCCAGGCCTCGATATGGGTGAGAGGCGGTGTTGGAGTTACTCTCTCTGGGCGAGATGCCTGGAATATCTTGTTGTCGATCATGGATCTGTTTCTGGGGTCTGTTTCTGGATTGGGCGGCAAAAACGGGAATCGTTCTAAGCTTTCCCATCGCGGCGTTTATCTTATCTTTACCCAATTAAGAGCATAATTTATCTCACTTCGCACCTGCTTTGCAGGGGGAAGGCCGAAAGGCGCTTCCCATTGAGATAGCTGATTTAGGATAGGATGAATGGTTAAGCATCGCGCCAAGGACGATAAAGAAGAATCACAGATCGCTGCCCTGCGCGCGGAACGCGACCGTTTTGTCGCCTTTGCTTTTTGTGCCGTCGACATTCTTTTTGAGCTGGATTCATCCTTTCAGATAACCTTTGTCAGAGGGGAAACCGAAGCGCTGATCGGTTTGACCCCTGATGAACTGCTGGGACGTACGATTGTCGGCATTATCGACGAAGCGGATCGCGACCGGTTGGTCGCTCTGATCCAGCGTGCCAGTGCTGGCATGCGCGTCGAAATGCATGATCTGCATTTTCCGAGCCCCGATGGGGTTTCACCAGCGCTTTCCTTGATCGGATATTATCTGCCTGACCTGAGGGGACGCTATTTTATCGGTATGCGCCTGGGTGCCTATCCGCCCCGGATAGCCTGCCAAGAGGGGATCGTACGGGATACCGAAAGCGGGCTTTTTGACACCGAGACCTTCGCCGGGCTGAGCGCTGAACGCTTGCGCGAAGCTATTGAAATAGATACCGATTTCAAGCTGACTCTGTTCGATCTTGAAGATCTGGCGAAATTCCGTCGCCGTCTTGATCCAAAGGTGCGCAGTGTGCTTTTAACCCAAATCGGTGAGCTTCTTCTTAACAACTCCCTTGATGGGGATTCGGCTGGAAGGTTCAGCGGTGAGCAATATGGCCTGATCCACGAGGCGGCGCTCGATGTTGAAGATCTGAGAGATAAAATATCCGATCTGGCCCGTTATGCCGGCACTCGCCGAGAGGGTGTTTCCGTTGAATCGGTAACCATGGATTTGAACCAGAAGGGCCTCGCTCCGGCAGATTCAGCCAAGGCCCTGACCTATACCCTTGAGAAATTCCGGTCACAGAAAAGCGATGTTCTGAGCATCGATTCCCTGAAAGATGGTTTCGAGGCGGTGATGGCGGAAACCTCAATGCGGATTACCGGTGCCCGTAATATTGTCGCTTCCCAGGCTTTCGACATTGCCTTTCAGCCCATCGTTGATCTTGATACCCTGAAAATACATCACTTTGAGGCCCTGGCGCGCCTCAATCATGGTGGCGGTCACGAATCGCCATTTGAGTTCATCCGCTTTGCCGAGGAAGTTGGCATTATTAACGACTTCGATCTGGCCATGTGCAAAAGGGTCATGGGGTGGATTGATAAAAATTCCAAGGCCGGGAAAGATTATTCCGTGGCGATCAATCTTTCCGGCAAATCAATGACCAATCAGGCATTCGTTGATGATCTGGTGGAGTTGACCAAGATTCATCATTCCCTGAAAGGTCAGATTTTATTCGAGCTGACGGAATCGGCGAGTATCGATAACCTTGAGACGGTTAACAATGTCATCCAGGGTTTGCGGCAAAATGGCATGCGGTTCTGCCTTGATGATTTTGGTTCAGGCGAAGCCGCTTTTCATTATCTAAGAGCCATGGATGTGGACATGGTCAAGATCGACGGCATCTATGTTCGCGAGGCCCTGACAACGACCAAGGACCAATATTTTCTCAGGGCCATATCAGGTCTTGCCAATGATCTTAATATCGACACCGTGGCGGAGATGGTTGAGGATGAGAATACTGTTGGCCTGATCCGTGATTGTGGCGTTCGTTTTGGCCAAGGTTATTTCTTTGGGCGACCTTCTTTAGATATCAATGAATTTGTCTCGGGAGAAAAGGAATCCTCTGAGATCGATAGTGCAAAACCATGGCTAAGGCTGGTTAAGGAAAACTGATCCCAGGCGAGATCACGAGGTGGTTTTTCAGGCACGGGAATAAGAAATTAGAGGAGGCTGGGATAGTAAGATGGGGTCCTTTTTTTCCCGGTTTTTCAAAAATTTTAAGGTAAATTCCAACGCCGGGGATATCGCCGGAATTTTTTCCAGGGAGAACTTTTTTACCCGCCTTCCTTTGGCTCTGATCGCAGTTGATGAGGAAGGCGGCGTCATTGCCGGGAACTTATCGGCGCGCGAGCTAATCGGTGGTATTGCTGCCAGTGGCGGCGAAGAATTTTTCACCGTTGTCGATAAATCCTCACTGACGGGTGAGATTCAGACTTCCACCATTTCCGTTTCTTATCCTGGAGCCAGGAAAATCTCTTTTTGGGAGGTTACGGCTCTGCCTAAGGTAACGACCGGGTTTGACAAGGATAGTTCTCTGGAAATTCCGGTTCTCGTTATGTGCCGGGACGTGACTCTGAACCGGAATATGCGCGCCGCCCTTGCCGATTCCCGCCAGCGCTATAAGCAACTGGTGGAAGCGTCAAATGATTTTGCCTGGGAAACCGGGGAAGACGGCGGTTTTGTTTTTGTTTCGCCCAGGGGTGGGCTTGGCTATAGCGCGGAAGACCTTATCGGCACTCAGCCAAGAGAAAAAATTATTGTCGATGGGCGGGGTGATCTCGTCACCCCATTTTCAACGCGCCATCACCTTGAGAACGCCAGAATATGGTTTCGCCACAAAGACGGGGGCGCGGCTTGTCTGGATGTTACCTGCGAGCCGCTTAATAAGTCCGGCAAGTGGATCGGTGCCCGTGGTGTATGCCGGGATGTAACCGATGACAGCAAGAAGGATGACGATTTAAGGAGAATGAAGGAGCAGGCGGAAGCCATAACGCATATCGTCCGCACCATCCGCGATGTTATCGAACCACAAGAAATGCTTGCGGCTGCGGCAAAGCAGACGGTCGGCGGGGTCGGCGGCATTGCCTGCCGGATTTACCGTTTATCGAATGAGGGCGGATTCTATGATGCGGCAAGTATTGGCCCTTTGCCTGACGGGGCGGAAGATCTGATCGGGGGTCTTGCCGGGGAAAAGAAGTGCGTTAAGGCCGAGGTGTCGGATAAACGGGGCATCGCGATGCCCACTTTCTATCAAAACCATATCAATGGCGCGATTACCCTTTGGCGTGACATTGATGCCCCGGACTGGTCCGAGGATGAGTGCCGACTGCTTTCGATAATAGCCGATCAGATCGGCATCGCTTTAGAGCAAATTGAAAATGGCGAGGAGCTGGAAAGAATTTCCAGCACAGATGCCTTGACCGGGCTTCTCAACAGAAGGGTCTTTTTTGAGATCATACGAGACCGTATGAAGCATGCCCAAAGAACCGGCAATAGAAATGCTCTGTGTTACGTTGATTTTGATAATTTCAAGCTCGTCAACGATGTTCATGGTCACAAGAAGGGGGATGAGGCGCTTAAATACCTGACCGTTCTTTTGAAGGAAAATACCAGGGCCAACGACGTTGTCGGGCGGCTCGGCGGGGATGAGTTTGCAATCTGGCTTGAAGAAAACGATGAGGAGGGCGCAGCGGCAAGCGCCGATAAATTGCTTGAGAGCACGGCTTCTCTGCATCAGTTTTCCGGATCACCGGAAAAGCCCTTGGGATTGTCCATCGGCATTGCTGTTTACGACCCTTCCTCGCTGGAGTCAGTGGAAGACCTCGTTTCGCGTGCCGATGAGGCAATGTATGTGATCAAGAAAGGCTCTAAGGGCGGCTATGTGATCTCTGATCCTGCGCCGAAATCTGATGAATCCACGTCCGGTGTGATGGAGGCGTCATCATGAGCCGGATTCTCGATCGTCTGATGGAAGGGCTGCCCTTTGTCGGCAAGCATGCGCTCAGTTACGAAGAGGAAAAGGAACTTGCCCGGCATGACGACATTACGGTTCGGCGCAAGCTTGCCGCGCGCAAGGACGTCCGCCCGGAGATTCTCTATTTCCTTGCCGAAGATGCCGTTCCGGAAGTTCGCAAAGAGATCGCCGCTAATAACAAGGCACCTCGCCATGCGGATCTGCTTCTGGCCAAGGATAAGGACGATGATGTGCGGTGTCATCTGTCGAGAAAAATCGCCCTGCTTATCCCGGATATCACCCCTGATGACAGTGATCGGCTAAGCCGCCTGACGTTCGATACTTTAGAAATTCTCGTCCAGGACCAGTTGCCCAGAGTGCGGGCTATTCTCGCCGAGACTTTAAAGGATGTGGCCAACGTACCGGCCCATGTCATCCAGCAACTTGCCCGCGATACGGAGATTGAGGTTGCCGGTCCTGTGCTGCGTTATTCCCCCTTGCTCACCGATGCCGATCTTTTGGAGATTATCAGTGGTGATCCGATCCAGGGTGCGCTGGTGGCTATTGCTAAACGTGCCGGAATTCGTGAGGGCGTGTCTGATGTGCTGGTCGAGAAAAATGAAAAAGAGGTTATTACCGCGCTACTGGGAAATAAAAGCGCCCAGATCAGGGAGGAGACTCTGGATCAGATAATTGATCAAGCGCCAGGAGTTGAAATATGGCACGAGCCCCTGGCAATGCGTCCGCAATTATCCCTTAAGGCGGCAGCGAATATAGCTGGCTTTGTTGCTGATTCCATCCTCGAAAAAATGCAGGGGCGGAGTGATATAGACCCCGAAACCTTTCATGTGGTGAAGGAAGAGGTTCATCGCCGGATTGGCGATCAAGGCGATGCGACGCCTGAAGAGAGTGTTGGTAAGACGAAAAAAGACGATAAGGAAAATTTGGACAAGGCGCAAAAAATGCATGAGGAAGGCGCGCTGAGCGAGGCTGCGCTGACGGTCTCCCTGGAAGATGGAAAGCAGGACTTTGCCGCCGCCTCTCTCTCTGTTCTTGCGTCTGTTCCTTTGGCTATGGTGCGTCGGATCATCGGCTCTAAAAATGGCAAGGCCGTGACGGCTCTGACCAGAAAAGCCGGACTGACCATGGGTATGGCGGTTAAATTTCAGCAGTTGATGGCTCATATTTCTCCCGCTGAAATTATCCAGCCTAAGGGAAATGGCGAATTTCCCCTGAGCGAGGAAGAGGGCAATTGGCAGATCGACTTCTTTAAGCGCCAGGCCGAAAATGATTCCTCCAGCGGTGAGGAGGATGACGGGCAAGAGGAAGAAGAGGCTGTTCTTGATAGGGTCGCCAGAAATGAAGCTGGAGGAGAGAATAGCGACCCGGATTGGGTGGGCAACGGGGGCGGTGGGCGACATGAGCCCGATAAGGTTGATCCCGATTGGGCGGATAAATCAAAAGCACGAGCAAAGGCGAAGCTGGCTGATCCGGACTGGGCGGGAGATGAAGGTCGAGAAAAAGACAGTGGGCCGGTTGATCTGGACTGGGCGGAAAATGAAGGTCGGAAAAAAGACAGGGGGCCGGTTGATCTGGACTGGGCGGAAAATGAAGGTCGGGAAAAAGACAGGGGGCCGGTTGATCTGGACTGGGCGGAAAATGAAAGTCGGGAAAAAGACAGTGGACCAGTTGATCTGGACTGGGCGGAAAATGCGCCAGCCGATGCGCCTGAAGAACCCGACTGGGCGAAGGAAGAGCCTGAAGACGAAGAAGACGGCAGCGGGGGCAAGGGGAATAATTCTGATCGAGACGACGAAATTCTCGCCTGAGTGCAGCCCTAACGCCGCCGGATCATCGTGCCGACACCGTGTTCGGTGAAAATTTCCAAAAGTAAGGCATGAGGCACCCGCCCATCCAGGATGACGGCTCCTTCTACTCCTCCCTCAACCGCAGTGATGCAAGTTTCAACCTTTGGGATCATGCCGCCATGGATGGTTTTGTTGGTGATCAGTTTGTGCGCTTGGGAAAAGCTCAATTCAGGGATCAGTTTTTCATCCTTGCCCCGCACCCCTTCGACATCGGTGAGGAGATGCAGGCGGGCCGCCCCGACAGCCTTGGCGATGGCACCGGCAACCGTATCGGCGTTGATGTTGTAGGTGCGACCATCCCGGCACACGCCGATCGGTGCAATGACGGGAATGATGTCTGAATTACGCAGGGTGTCGAGAATATGAGGGTTGACGTCAGTCGGTTCACCGACAAACCCGAGATCGAGAATTTTCTCGATATTTGAATCGGTGTCGCGGTATTTGCGGGTCAGCTTGCGGGCCGTAATCAGGCCGCCGTCTTTTCCGGAAAGTCCGACGGCAGTGCCTCCAGCACCGTGGATGGCACCGACAATTTCCTTGTTGATCGAGCCGGAAAGAACCATTTCGACGATTTCGACGGTTTTGCGATCGGTAACCCGCAGGCCGTCAACGAAAGAGCTTTTGATTTTTAGGCGTTTGAGCATTTCGCCGATTTGGGGCCCGCCGCCATGGACGACGATGGGATGGATGCCGACCTGTTTGAGCAACACGATGTCGCGGGCAAACAGTTCGGCGAGCTCGGCATTGCCCATGGCATGGCCGCCGTATTTGACGACAAAGGTCTTGCCTGCATAGGCCCGCATATAGGGCAGGGCCTCAGACAGGGTTCGGGCCTGGGTTAGCCAGGCAGGGCGGTCGTTTTTTGAGGGCGCTGCAGATTTGCGCTGCTTGCTATGGGGTTTGGCTTGGGGGTTAGCCGGTTTCAGCCCGCTATCCTCGTCGTAAAAATCACGCAAAGTAAGCGGTATGCCGTTTTTCTGGGCCGCAGCAAGCAAAGGCTCAATATGCTTTTGTGGCACACGCCCGCCGGTGCCGCCACTTTTGCGGGCATAGGTCCAGCGATAGACGCTGGTGGCGCTGATGCCAAGCCATTCGGCGATCTTTGCCGGGCCGCCGCAAAGGGCGATGATTTGTGAGGCGATATCCTGCATCAGTCAATTATGCATAATACGCAATGAAATTCAATTAATAATTTTACGTATTACGCAAATATGTGGAGGCCGTGACCGGTTTGAAAAG
>JABJES010000211.1 GCA_018663165.1 Rhodospirillaceae bacterium | reverse complement strand
TTCGGGAAAAACACTCATCTTTGTCAGTCATGATATTGAGGCCATTGCAAAACATTGTGACAGAGTGCTGTTCCTTGAAAAAGGAAAGCTGATTGCGCAGGGAAGTCCTCTGGATATCACGAGCTTTTACCGGGAGGTAATGTATACGGGACAGCCGCCGGATATGGAAACTCTGACTGGGAATACGTCTGAACTAAAGACGGAAAGCGGAAATGTTATAACATTGGCTGGGAGTTATGAAGAATTTCTGTCTGTAAGGCCGGATGGCGAAAGATTTCATCTCCACCCAATGTACAATCCAAACGAACATGTCTTTGGAGGAGGGCACGCTCATATAGAGGACTTTTTCTTTTCTGTTGAAGATGAAATTGAACCCAGCTTGATTGAGTCAGGAAGCAAATCTGATTTATGCGTGCGCGTTCGGTTGGGCCGGAAAATTGAGACGTTAATGTGGGGTGTGGCTTTGCGTTCGAAAGACGGTGTGACGATTTTCGGGACGAACTCAATTATAGACCCCGAAGCTTTTGATAAAATAGAAGTCGAGAGCGGGTTTGTGTTTAAAATTTCGCAATCCCTTTGCCTTTCCGGGGGTGATTATTTTTTTGATGTTGGCATTGTCGAGATCATAGATGGGAAAGAGCATGTTCTCCATTTCAGAGGGAACGCAATTCATTTCACTGTAGCCGATACGCCTGGATTCGATGGTTTGGTAGACCTGCGGGTGTTGCGATGAGGAGAATATATTCTGGTTTTGCAGTGCAAATATAGGGCCCTAATGCTGCTGTCCGTTCCAGTCGAGGTAATCCCGGGCCTTGCTCATGAGGTTGCCCAGCCCCTCCTTGCGCAGGGTTGTGAAGGCGCGGGAACCATATTTGGCAAGACGCCTGGGGCTGAGGGCAAGGTGTAAGGCACCATTGAGCCATATCTGTCCGCGGTTTTTGGACACGGGGAAAACCTCAAAGCTGGGCCTTTTTAGCAGTGCATCATTAATCCCGGCACCAAGGTCGTGATTGGTGGTGACGGCATAGAAGGTTCCGTCCTGTAACACGATCTGACGGTCGAGGGTCGGCTCTTCCACCCGCCTTTCTCCAAGCACACTGTCGGCGCGCATGGCGGGCTCACTGGGCTTCCTGTCGAGGTTTTCAAAGGCTGCTTCGGCCTCCTGTACCGCATCCTGGATATTTTTAGATGCGGCGGCACGTTTGTCAGAATTTTTCCCGCCGCGATTGGCATCACTACCGCTTTTTACAGCATCAATGATTTTCTCAGCCCAGACACCGACATTAAAATCGGCATTATGAAGGGCGAGAATAATCCGCTCAAACCTGTCCTTGCGCACTTCATGGTCGATATAGGGCTCGGTGCTGTACCAAAGATGGGCCGGAATGGCGCGCTTGTTTTTTTTGTAAATTTCTTCCTTCGGTTCCCGGAAGGCGATGTTGTGTTTTTCCGGCGCTTCCCAATAAACCCCGCCATTGGCAAGGATCAACGGATTGATATTGGCAATGCGACCGATATAGGGCTTGTTGGCGATGATGTTGTCGATGGTTTCCTGCGTATCTTCTTCGGTCTCGCCGGGGACGCCGACAACCGTATTGACCTCTGTATAAATTCCCGCCTCCCAGCAATCCTCAAGGTTCTGGCGGATCATCGGTACCGTATAGCCCTTTTTCTGGAGCCTCAACGTGTTGCGTGACCAGGCGTCGATGCCAAAGCGCAGAGCAACGAAGCCGGCAGCTTTCAGGGAATCGAAGAATTGACGGTCGGCCTTTTTGTGGACCCGCAACTGGCCGGTAAGTCTCACCTTAATGCCGCGGCGAACGATTTCCTCACAGATTTCCACGAGCTTTTCGGGCATGCCGCTGAGGTCGCTTTCATTGAACATGAACAGGTTACAGCCCTGACTGACCAGCCATTCCAGTTCGTCGACAAAAGGATCGACGGAATGAATACGCCAGATGAAGCGCTCGGCACAGAAAGTACAGCGCGACCAGCGACAGCCTCGGCTGGCGATGATAGGGGTGAGCTGATAGCCGTTCCAGTTGCGGTAAAGGTTGATTCCGTACCATTCGTATTTGGGGAATTCGATGTCGTCGAGATCGTGGGGTATGGGGCCCGGCACATAGTCGCGGTCCGGTGGATCAAAGCGCGAGATGACGCCGGGCATGTCGGTTACCGTTTCACCGGTGAGAAGCCGTTTGACCAGCGGCCCGACGGTCAGATCGGTCTCGAAAATTGCCGCGTAATCGGCGTAAGGTGCGGCCTCTCTCGCCGTGATCGGGTTATAGCAGCTGAACCCACCGACCAGAATGATGATTTCCGGCGCTTCAGCCTTAACTTTTTCTGCCACGGCGGCGGCAAATTTCTCGTTGCAGGCCTGCACGGAAATGCCGAGAATTTTTGGCCGCGCCTTGATGATGCCGTCGGCGATCTCGTCGATGGCATCCTGAAAATAGCCAATCGCATCATCTTCGCCCCAGAAGTCATAATTTTCCGTCAGCCATGGATCGGCCGGAATTTCTCGCCCCGCGGAGGTTTCCAGTTTCTCCGGCCCATCGAGCAGGCGGTGAATATGGAAGCGGTGATAGATCACGATATCGGAATCGACGGTCTGGAATGTAATGCCAGCTTTCTTCAAGGCGTTATGAACGAAACCAAGCCCGTTGGGCATTAAGGCCATGTTGCGCGCTGGCACGTCCAGCAGGATCATGTCCTGACCGGGCAGGAACTCAAGCTCCGGGACATTGAGAGGATAAATCGTTTCAATTGCGGGCATCCAGGCCTGTTTAGGGATAAGCCGCCAGTCAAGTTCGGCAAGAATTTCAGGCGAAATAACCTCAAGCCCTTGGCGCAAATTGCGGGTCATTTCCCAGCGCTTCTGAGTGCGGGTTTCGCAGAGAAAAACAAGCGATGCATCTTTGGTAAGCGCATCGGGAGGGATCGCCTTTACGCCTTCAATCTCTTGCCTGTCATCAGGGTGATCATCCAAAATATATTGAATGCGGTTTTTTAACTCGGGAACTGCTTTGAGCAGGGATCGGAGGAATTTCCCCGCGCCGTAAAATGAAATAGGAACTTCTTTTAAGAGGAGGTGTTGGCCCAGAGCTCTCAGACAGGCAGTTTCGTTCTCACTGCCATCCAGGGGAAAGCAGCGGTAAGGACTGAAAACGACCTTAGTCGCGGGCAGGGTGTCATCCCCACCGTCGGCTCTGTGGATTGTAATCTGGAATTCCTGGTCCATAGGCTATTTTACCACGCTCAAGATGCAAGTCACAGGCAGTTAAGTGAAAGGATTTCTTTCTTGATATATAGGGAGCCCATCCCAGTCATTCCCGGAGTATTTCCTCGGTGGGGTTAATCATTTTTTTCTAATGATTTCAGCAATTTCTGCCAAAAAGCGATGGTCTCTTCCTTGTCCGATATGCCGAAAGTTTCGCTAACGATATCAGGAAAGCCATCAGGCATTGCAGAGGGAAGAAGAATATAGCCCGCCTTTTCCAGGGCCTCCAGGGCCACGGTCGCTTCATCAAGAGACAGGGGGTGGAGGTCATTGGGGTCGGGGTTGGCGAAGGTTTCGTCCATCGCCCGCGCCATCAGATTAATCAGGTCGTTGCGGCTTATTGTCATGTTGTTTCTTACTGTGATTGGGTGGAAGGTATATTCGTGTCGGTACCCTTATGAATTATAGAAAGGCGACTCAAGGCCTTTTTCAAGGAAAACTGCTTTTCTATTCTCTCGCGCGCCATTTTTCCCATTTTGCGTGCCGTTTCGGGTTCGGCAACCAGACGCCCGATGGCATCTGTTAAAGCCTTGTTGTCCCGAGGCGGAACAATAATCTCTCCATCCCCGACGATATAGGCAGCATCGCCCACATCGGTGGCGATAATGGGCAGGTTTGAGGCCATGGCCTCGGCGATGGCGTTTGAAAACCCTTCGCCATAAGCCGAGCTTGAGATGAAAATATCGCTGGCGGCGAGCAGGTCTGGAACGTCGTCGCGGCGCCCCAGACATTTCAGGCGGGGGAGGTCGGTAAGGTTTCGAGTGCCTTCACCGACGGCGATGGCGTAAACATCCGGCAGGGTGGAAAAAGCATCGAGAAAGTTTTTCCAATCCTTCATCGGATCGACACGGGCAATGGCAATTAAAACAGTTGCATCCTCGGGGATGCTTAGTTCTTTGCGGATTCTTTCTCGCGTGCCGACAGGACTCTCGAAAAGAGTTGGATCATAGCCGTTTTCGAATAGCAGAATTTTCTGTGGGCAGTATCCGGCCTGGATATGGTGGTCCCGGCCGGCCCGGGAATTCACGGTCACCAGATCGGGAAGCGGTGAGAGCAATTTGCATAGCCAAATCGTCAGTCTCAAAATGGGCGAGTAATCCGGCAAGTTCATATCCGAACAACGGATGCCCCATATCAACCGCGTCTTTTTACGGCGCCACGAAAAATAAAGAGCGAGCGTCGCCATGAGGTCGGCATGATACATCCAGCTCTGCACCACATCCGGTTTTTCCTGGCGGATGATTTTTATCAGTCGATAGAGGGAAGTGAAGAAATTATAGGTCCGCCGTAATCCAAGGTCGTGAACCTGGATGCCCGATTCAGTCAACTGCTCAAATTTTTTTCCCCCCGGAACCAATGTCGCGACCTGGGTTAGCTCTTTGTTGGTCGCGGGGTTGAGAAGAAGGGCTGTCAGCATGCCTTCGGCGCCACCTGTCTGCAGCGAGGTGATGACATGCAAGACATGGGGCTCCTCTTTAAGCTGAGGCCTGTCCGTTTTTTTCAGGGGGCTATGATCAAGGATGGGAATGGCCCTGGGTAAAAAGGAAAGAAAAACCCAAGGACTGATCTTGATAAGTCGAAGCGCTTCACTAAGAGAGTCAAAGATGCCTAGATTCCTGAAATGACTGGCTACACGCTCGGTTGCCAGGGCGGCCAGGAAGGTTTTCTCAGCCTTCTTGCCATAGGGTTTGATCCGGGCCAGATGCTTCTTTTCGATAATCTCCAGGGATTGTTCGACCATGTCGATTGCCGGCCAGGCATAGAAATGTATCCAGGCAAGGGGCTCTGTGAGAATTCCGATCTTCCATTTTTCGGTATATCTGAGAAGAAAGTCCCAGTCTTCCAGGCGGGGCAGGGATTCATCAAAAAAACCGCTCTCCGGTATAATTTTCCTGCGCATCATCAAGGTAGAGCCGGGGCTGAGAGTGCAGCCGGAAAGGAGCGAGGTGTAATCGGCAGTTGCTTCTTCTAACTTACGGTA
>JABJES010000297.1 GCA_018663165.1 Rhodospirillaceae bacterium | reverse complement strand
CGTTCATCGTCGCTATGGTCGCCCCGGTTCCGGCAAATCGCAAGCAAAGAGTTATCGCAAACTAAAAGTGTTAAAGGCTCTGTGTCGTTGCCGTTCTATGTATCCGCTGTTCTGTTTAGCTAAAAGCCAGCCATAATTGGATGCTTGAAAAACTCTAAAAAATTGCGACTAAATATCATTCACAACAAACCAGGGATTCACAGGCAAATACGCCTAATAATCAGGCAAACATGCCTAATAATAAGGCAACTACATGATAAATAAAAAGAAAAATTATAAAAAAGTAAGTATTTGTTTAGGAGTTTCATCCATAACTCTCACATACTTATGTGAATTAAAAATCGAAATCGAATTACTCAGGGGGAGAATTACGTTATGGCTACTCTGGACCTTAAGTCCCGGCTTACAAATCTGAAAATCAGAGACCGGATCATGCTGGGACTGGGAGGGGTTCTTGCCGTTCTGGTTGTTGCCATCGCCGTTTCGCTATTTTTTGTTGGTGGCATCAAGAAAGACACCACCCGGATCGTCGATCTGAGGGTTCCGACAGCCCAGGCCAGTGCGGCCATGGTCAATGACATCAACGCCTCTCTGGCTGCTTTGCGCGGCTGGATGTTGACCGGCAAGGACGGGTTCAAAGTAACCAGGGCCAACGTCTGGGAAGATATCGCCAAGGTCCGCGGTAACATGGACAAGCTTTCGTCGCACTGGACCAACCCGGCCAATGTGAAAAAGTGGACAGATTTCAAGGTCGTCCTTGACGAGTTTAAAATCGCCCAGCAACAGGTCGAAGACATCGCCAATGGTCCCGATCAGTTCCCGGCAAACGTCATTCTGCTTAATGAAGCCGCACCCCTGGCCGGTAAGATGCTGGGCGCTATCACCGCCATGATTGATGAGGAAGGGTCCAACCCGCAGGGCGGCGATGAATATTCCCGCAAACGCCTCCTCGGCATGATGGCCGATGTGCGCGGCACATTTGCTGTCGGTCTGGCCAATATCCGGGCTTATCTCCTTTCTGGCGATGAAAAGTTCAGGGGTAATTTCGATAAGCTGTGGGCCAAAAACACCAAGCGTTTTGGTGATTTGACCGATGCCGCCAACATGCTGACCCCGGCCCAGGCCGAGCAGTTTGCCTTGTTTTATGAACTTCGTGAAAAATTCGCCCCCCTGCCGCCCCGGATGTTTGAAATTGGCGGTTCGAAAAAATGGAACATGGCCAATTACACCCTGGTCACCGAAGCCGCACCCCGGGCCGGAAAGCTGCTGACCACCCTGTCGGGTGAAAAAGATGAGGCGGGCCAACGCTCCGGCGGCATGGTCGCCAACCAGAAAAGGCTACTCAATGAGGATGCCGATCTGCTGGCTGACGAGATGAATAACCTCGTCATCCTCCAGTGGGTTCTTTTGGCCGCTGGTCTGGTCATCGGTATCGCCGTTGGATTTGCCACTATCCGGGCTATCGTCGGTCCCATTACATCGATGACCGGTGCCATGGGCGAGCTGGCCGGGGGCAATAAGGGGACCGAAATTCCCGGCACCGAGCGCAAGGACGAGATCGGCGAGATGGCCGGGGCGGTTCAGGTGTTCAAAGAGAATATGATCAAGAATGATGAAATGGCCGAGGCCCAGCGCAAGGAAGACGAGATCAAGCACCAGCGCGGCGAAAAAATTGAAAAACTGACCAGCGACTTTGACAATACGGTCTCTAATTCTCTGGGTGCTGTGGCGTCAGCCTCGACCGAGCTTAACGCCACCTCTGAAACCATGGCGGCGTCGTCAGAAGAAACCACCCGTCAGGCCACCGCCGTGGCGGCGGCGGCCGAAGAGGCCTCGACCAACGTCCAGACGGTGGCTTCGGCGTCCGAAGAGCTGTCCAGTTCAATCGATGAGATCAGACGTCAGGTGTCTCAATCGACCGATATTGCCGGTAAAGCGGTGGACGAGGCCAAGCGCACCGACAGTACTGTGCGCTCGCTCTCTGAGGCTGCGGGCAAGATCGGTGATGTGGTGGCCCTGATCACCGATATCGCCGAGCAGACCAATTTGCTGGCCCTCAACGCGACCATTGAGGCGGCCCGCGCCGGTGATGCTGGTAAGGGCTTTGCGGTGGTCGCCAACGAGGTGAAATCACTGGCCAACCAGACCGCCAAGGCGACCGATGAAATCGGCGGTCAGATCAAGGGCATGCAGGTGGTGACCGAAGAAGCGGTCAGCGCCATCGAGGGCATCAGCAGCATCATCGACGAGATCAGTACAATCTCGACGTCAATTGCATCGGCTGTTGAGGAACAGAGTGCGGCGACGACCGAAATCTCGCGCAATGTCCAACAGGCGGCG
>JABJES010000202.1 GCA_018663165.1 Rhodospirillaceae bacterium | reverse complement strand
ACTGCAGCCAATCCATAAAACCATTCTCAATCTATACCCTTGTTCTTGCTGTGGGCTTTTTGTCTATCGGTTTTCTGTGGCCCCTCCCCCTGGCTGCGGAAGATACTCACGACGCAACCCATGGAGCAGCATCCCATCACGACCCGTCCTCACATGAGGCAGCAAAGGATTTCGACGACAAAGCCGCTCTTGCCATAAGCCAGTCGGCTATCGGAACCAAGATCGGCGACTATCGCTTTACCGACAAATCGGGAAAAACCATCCCCCTTGCCGATTTTAAAGGGAAACCGCTGGTTATCAGCCTCATCTATACAAGCTGTGCCCATGCATGTCCGGTGACGACCCGCACCCTTGCCGAAACCGCTAATATTGCCTTTGACGCCCTTGGCACGGATTCCTTTTCAATTGTTTCCATTGGCTTCGATACCAAGATCGACACCCCGGAACGAATGCGCCAATTCGCCGGTCGGATGCGGATCAACGACCCAAACTGGCATTTTCTGACTGCCGATGCGGAAACCGTCCGCGCTCTGAGTCAGGATATCGGTTTTCTCTTTTTCAAATCGCCAAAGGGATTCGATCACCTGGCGCAAACCACAATTCTCGACGCCGAGGGAATGGTTTACCGTCAAGTTTACGGCGAGAATTTTGAAACGCCGCATCTGGTTGAGCCCTTGAAAAATCTGGTCTTCGGTACCGAGACTCCCTTTGCCAGCCTTGATGATCTGATTAACAAGATTAAGCTTTTCTGCACCGTCTATGATCCGGCGGGCAATCACTACCGTTTCGATTATTCCCTCTTTATTGGCATGTTCGTCGGCATGGCCGTCATCATGATGCTTATCCTTATTCTGTTCCGTGCCTGGTGGAGAACTTCGAAAATGAGGCGTCCCTCATGAGTGACGCAGGAGCCAAAGAACGGCGGAACAAAGGAATACGCGCAATCCTTGAGAAAGGCTTCACCGCTGTAGAGGGGGTGCTCGACAGAGTTTTTACCCCCCGCCTGAACCCCCTGACCCAGCTTGGCGCCTTGAGCTATTTCTATTTCTGGATCGTCTCGGCAACCGGCATTTACCTCTATATTCTTTTTGGCACCAGTGTCGCCAGCGCCTATGGCTCGGTTGAATATCTAACGATCCAGCAATGGTATTTTGGCGGTGTCATGCGCAGTCTGCACCGCTACGGCTCCGATGCCCTGGTCATCACCATGATGCTCCACCTTCTGCGCGAGTATGCCTTTGATCGCTATCGCGGAGTGCGCTGGTTCACCTGGTTTACCGGAGTGCCGCTAATCTGGCTGACACTTGCCGCCGGGATCAGCGGCTATTGGCTGGTCTGGGACCAACTTGCCCAATACATCGCCACCGCCACTTTTGAATGGCTGGACTGGATCCCCATTTTCGGCGAGCCCATCGCCAATAACTTCCTCACTCGGGGAAGCATGGATGACCGTTTCTTTACTCTGCTCATTTTTCTCCACATCTTTTTGCCGCTGATGCTTCTTTTCGCCATGTGGATTCATGTGCTGCGGATCAGCCGCCCCAAGGTAAACCCACCTATCGGGCTGGCGCTGGGCACCATCTTTATGCTGACCGTTCTTTCCTTTTTCAAACCGGCGCTCAGCCATCCCCCGGCCGATCTCGGTGTGGTTCCTGAACTCGTCCAACTCGACTGGTATTATCTCTTCGTTTATCCACTGATCGACCACTGGCCGGCAGGTATTGTCTGGGCCGCACTTGTCGGATTTTCCACCTTTCTCTGTTTTATGCCCTGGATGCCGCCGATCAAACGCCCCAAAGCCGCACAGGTTTTTGATGATCGCTGTAACGGCTGCAAGCGCTGTTTTGAAGACTGTCCTTATGGCGCCGTGATCATGGGGCCGCGCACCGACGGTCGTCCCTATCCCCATATTGCCGTCGTTAATTCCAGTCTCTGTACCGGCTGTGGCATCTGTGTCGGCGCTTGCCCCACATCGACCCCCTTCCGCACCGGCCAGGAACTTGTCACCGGTATCGATTTACCGGATCGGACGTTGCAGGACCTCCGCACCCAGGCCGTTGAGGCCATGAACGCCCTTAAAGGCGACCGCAAAATCGTCGTCTTTGGATGCGATCACGGTGTTGATGTAGATGCTCTGCAATCCACGGATACAGCCGCCATCCGCCTTCCCTGTATCGGCATGCTGCCGCCGCCCTTTATCGATTTTGCCCTTTCCAGAGGTGGCATTGAGGGCGTTTTTCTCACCGGCTGCAGGCCCGGCGAATGTTACCAGCGCCTGGGCGTCGAATGGACAAAAGCAAGGATCAATCGCATCCGCGACCCTTATTTGCGCGAGCGGGTACCCCGCGACCGTCTGGGCATGTTCTGGGCTGCGCCGGGCGAAGTCGATGCATTGAAAGAGGCCATCAAATCATTCCGCAAGGACTTGAAACCGACCCCACGAGCAAAGGGAGGTGAAAATGCCTAGCCCATTGCAGATTGTCGGCCAGGCCCTGGCCTATCTCGTCTTCGCTCTGGTGATCGGCATTTTTTCCACCTGGCCGGGCTATACACACTTGCAAGAAAATCTGTCCGTGGTGAAACTGTCGGTCAGCCATATCGGCGAGAGAAAGGGCGAATGTCGGGAACGGGAAACCTCTAAGGTCGCGATTACCAAAACCAGCCGACGAGCTCTAATGATCTGTCCACGGGAACGCTATCCGGTACGTCTTGAACTGACGCTGGACGGTGATGTTATTTTCGATCGGGAAATGCAGCCAACCGGCCTTTCCAGCGACGGGCCGTCCTATTTCTATAAAAAGCTGATTATTCCAACCGGCCCTCACAGCCTGAGGGTGCGTATGCGGGATAGCGGTAAGGCAGACGGGTTTGATTATGAAACGACAGAAGACGTAAGCCTCTCCCCTGGCCAGGTGTTGGCTATCCGCTTCAACGACGCTGAAAAGACCCTGATTCTGGATTAGAGGTCGCGCGTCCCTAAGCCCTCTATCTTTATGATCTGGCCATCCGCCTTCGTCACAATGGCGTGGGCGCCATCGACGGCGCGGATCAGGACCGACCCTGCCTCACCCCCCATAACAGAAAGAGCCGTCGAGAGGGCATCAGCATCGGTTGCCCGCGGCGCAATAACGCTGACCCCGAGGATTTTATCGGGGCTGTGGCCAAGGACAGGATCAAAAAGATGATGATGGCGACCAGCGGTATCAAAGGAAAATCCACTAGGAGCGGAGCTGGCAATGGCCTGATTGACCAACGGGATCTGCCCGGCATGCCGACCAGGATTTACAGGGTCGCTCAGACCAATGCGCCAAGGGCGGCCCTCGGGATGCTCATCAAGAACCCTGGTCTCGCCCAAATTTATAAGCACATTGGAAAAATCCATATGGCGCAGAAGATCGCCGACACGTTCGGTAATATATCCTTGGGCAATGCCGTTCAGGGTGATCGCCATTTTTGACCGTTGAAAAGCGATTTCACCGGGGGAAATATCAATTGCACGATAATCAATGAGGCGCAGTGCTCGCTCCAGGGATTCCTGATCAGGGCCCGGCCCATTGGGATGATCAGCGTAATATCTGGCATGGAGGCTCCACAGGGGCTGGACGCTGACATCAAAAGCGCCACCGGACAGATCGCCATAGCGACGTGAAATGGACAGCAGACGAACCAGATCATGTGAGGGTGCTTTAAGACGCCCCTGCCGGTTGAGACGGGAAAGCTCAGAATCGCTGCGGTAAAGGCTGAAGATACTCTCCAATCGCGCCACTTCTTGCAAACAGCGGGTAAGGGCTGCTCTGGCCACACCAGGATCATCGTGGGTGAGAACCATCCTGGCCTCTGTGCCGAGCGCCACCCCGCGCCATTCAACCATTTGGCGAGGCTGGCCCGCAGCAAGGGCACCCCGCCCGCCCAACAGAGACATCCCGGCGGTCGCGGCGAGAATACCGAGAACCCTGCGACGGGGAACCGGTCTTCCCGGATCTCTCATATTTTGCAATCGGCTCATCTTACGGCCCTTTACCCTGATCTCCACTAACCACTGCGTCATGGGCCTCCTTATAGGCTTCATGGCGTTCTCGTCGCCGCATCACTGGCGGACAGACATGGTCGTTGTAATAAATAATCTGGCAGTTCATGCAGTAGATGCATTCGTTGGGATTGATATGGCCATCGGGATGTATGGCATCGACCGTGCAATGTTGAGCGCAGATATGACACTCGCGTCCGCATTGGGGCCGCCGTTTCAGCCATTCGAACATCCGCATCCGGGCCGGAATTGCAAGCGCACCGCCCAAAGGGCAAAGATAGCGGCAATAAAACCGCTCGACGAAAAGACCAATGGCAAGCAAGCCCACGGCATAAAGCACAAAACCCCATTCCCGATTAAAAGTGAGAGAGTAAACCGTCTTGAAGGGTTCGGCTTCACCCAATATCACCGTCTCTTTTACCGAATAGAAGGACAGGCCGAGAAGGACGAGGAAAAGAATATATTTGATCGGCCACAGGCGCTCGTGAATAGCAAAAGGAATCCGCAACTGAGGCACCCGAAAGGCCCGCGCAATTTCATTAAGAAGTTCCTGCAGGGCGCCAAAGGGGCACAGCCAGCCACAATAAACGCCGCGTCCCCAGAACAGCAGGGCGACGGCGACAAAGCTCCAGAGAATAAAAATCAGCGGACCAAGCAGGAAAAATTCCCAGTGGAAGCCGGTCAAAAGGGACTGGACGAAGGTAATGACATTGAGCACCGAAAGCTGGGCCCCGGCATACCAGCCGATCCAGATCGCCGTAAAGCAAAGAAAGCCGATGCGAAAGGCTCTGTACACCTTGAGTCGGCGCTCGATTAAATCCTGAATAACCAGGGCTGTGAGAAGCAGAAACAAAGCGGCCAAAAGAATGGCGACTTTCCACCTTGCCTCAAACCAGACTTTTTTCCACAACGGTGTTTGCGATGCCGATACGTCCGCATTTACCGCCCCTGCCCGGTCGATCTCGGCGGGTAATTTATAGGGCAGCGTGAATTCAGCGAAAGCATGGCGCGTCGCCCCCGCCTCGTTTTCATAGGCGCGGGAGATGAGAAGCTCCAGCCGCCAGGGCGCTGACGGATTGAACCCCGTAGAAGAGGGAAGCACGAAAAGAGCCATCTCACGAAAATCGTCACCGCTCTTTACCCGAAAGTTATCGAGCCGTCTGTGCATATCCTTGATCAGGCGAATTGTCCTCCCACCCTGAACCAGTTGCAGGCGGTCAAATAGACCGCTGCGGACCCAGGACGTGCCCTTAAAAGAAAAACGCCCATTGGCCGCGACGAACAGAATCTCATCGCCGGGATCAAACTGCGAAGACAATTTATTAAAAAGGTGATCACCAAACAGATTGCGGCCGATCAGGGCGGGTGTCGCCAGCGCTGCATAAAGGTCAATAAAAGCGCTGTCGGGGGCGGCCGAAAATTCGGCAAGAACTTCCTTTGATCCGCCCTGTGATCCGCCCTGTGATCCGCCCTGTGATCCGCCCTGATTTTTAAATGCCGCCGCCACATCCCTGTTGGAAAGGGAAAGCTTGACCACCGCCCCTTCATCAAGCAGCGCCGGCCAGGTCAGAGGGCGAAAGCGGTCATAATCAACTAAACTTTCTTCTCCCTCCCCGCTGTCCAGGAGGAGCCCCCGGGAGCGGGCGATGATCTTTGAGGACCGCATGATCGTATCGTTGAAAACAGCGGTTGTAATCGAGGCCCCTGTAATGCCATCGACCCCATGGGCATCTCCTGCGGACTCAGAGAAGATATTTGTGACCCCCGCCGACACCAAGTCTGTCGCATTGAGACCGATATATTGGCCAATGTGCCGGTTAAGGTCTGCATCTTCGACACCAATAACGAGAATGGGCTCATGATGTTCTTGCAGATGAACCCCGACGATCTTTGCATCCCGATCAACGCCAATAACGAAATCAAGCGGCTTGCCTGAAAACCCCGTTGTCCCGGCCACCTTACGGGAAGAAAAAACATAACCAATCAGTTCATCATTTTTATACGCCGGCATGGCCGGAGGATTACCATCTTCCAGGCCAAAGCGATCAGCCTGGGGGAAAACACTTTCCAGTATATCGGGCGAAACCGCGGCCTTAGTCGAAGGAGCAGCGCCAACCTCCTGGGGCCACAAATGTGCCCATAGGCCGATAATAAGTGCCGCCAAGAATATGGTAAGCCTCTTCATCCCATATACCTCAAACAGTAACAGGGGGGGATCAACGCCTAATAAAGCCTATCACCTCAAAAAGGGTAAGGGTTTTGACCTGCGTCAATCAAAGGACAGAAAGATTAGGCTAGGCTCCATTCACTGTGTGCAATAACGTATGAATCTATTCTGCTTACTAGCTAAGGGGAAGGGAAGATGATGAAAATAAGAGTTTTTAGCCTGGCCATGATGAGCCTCGCCGTTGCTGTTTTCGCCTTTGCTGGCCAACCCGCTCTGGCGGAAGATGAGCCCAGCAAGAAAGAGCTTAAAAAGCATAAAACCACGCCCGGCGCACAGTATTCGCCGAGCATGGATGTGATGGAATTCGAGGAAGAGGAGCCTGCCGCCAAGCCGAAGGTTCCAGATATTTCCAAGAAAGAATTCGCTGCCGCTCAGAAAATTTATTTTGAGCGTTGCGCCGGTTGTCACGGTGTCCTGCGCAAGGGCGCGACGGGCAAGGCCCTGACCACGGATATCACCCGTGAGCAGGGATACGACTATCTCAACGCCTTCATAACCTATGGCTCCCCCGGCGGCATGCCGAACTGGGGTGAATCCGGCCAACTGTCGGAAAAAGAAGTCGACGTCATGACCCGCTTCCTGCTTCATGAGCCGCCGCAGCCTCCGGAATTTGGCATGGAGCAGATCAAGGCGAGCTGGAATCTGATCGTGCCAGTGGACAAACGGCCGACGAAAAAGATGAACAAGCTCGATCTTGAGAATTTGTTCTCGGTCACGCTCCGTGATACCGGTGAAGTTGCCCTGATCGACGGTAAATCGAAAGAAATCATCGAAATCATCGAGACCGGCTATGCGGTGCATATCTCACGGATTTCAGCCTCTGGTCGTTATCTGTTTGTCATTGGCCGTGATGCCAAGGTTGATCTGATCGACCTTTGGGCAAAAAAACCCAACAGGGTTGCCGAGCTGAAAATCGGCATGGAAGCCCGTTCAGTTGAAACCTCTAAGATGAAGGGCTGGGAAGACAAATATGCCATCGCCGGTGCTTACTGGCCGCCCCAATTCGTCATCATGGACGGCGGCACCCTGGAACCGCTGAAGGTTGTCTCGACCAGAGGTATGACGGTAGATACCCAGGAATATCACCCTGAACCTCGGGTGGCTGCCATTGTTTCATCTCACTACCATCCGGAGTTTATCGTCAACGTAAAGGAAACCGGCAAGATTATGATGGTCGATTATTCCGATCTCAAAAATCTGAAAATAACCTCAATCGATGCCGAGCGCTTTCTCCATGACGGCGGATTCGATTCGACGGGCCGTTATCTTCTGGTCGCCGCCAACGCGCGCAATACAATCGCCGTTGTCGACACCAAGGATGATGAGCTTGAAGCCTTGATCAAAGTTGGCATCACCCCCCATCCTGGACGCGGCGCTAACTTCGTCCATCCCAAATACGGGCCGGTCTGGGCGACCAGCCATCTTGGCGACGAAACCATCGCCCTGATCGGCACTGACCCCGAGGGTCACCCGGATTATGCCTGGAAGATGGTTGAATCCATCGAAGGCCAGGGTGGCGGTTCGTTGTTCATCAAGACCCATCCGAAATCGAAGAATCTTTGGGTCGATACGCCGTTGAACCCCGAAGCCGAATTAAGCTCCTCGGTGGCCGTCTTTAATACCGACAAACTCGAGGACGGGTATGAGGTTATTCCCATCGGCGAACTTTCCGGGATCAGCGAAGGCGTGCGTCGTGTCGTCCAGGGTGAATACAACAAGGCGGGCGATGAAGTCTGGTTCTCGGTATGGAACGGCAAGGATCAAGAATCTGCCATTGTCGTAATCGACGATAAGACTCGGAAGCTGAAAAAGGTTATCAAGGATAAGCGCCTGGTGACCCCGACCGGTAAGTTCAATGTCTTTAACACTCAGAACGACGTTTACTGATCTTTGGTCGGGCCGGGCGGCACCGTGGCTGCCCGGCCCAATCCAAAACTTTGATTATGCGAATTTTTCTTTCCCTAATCCCTAAAAGCAGCTTCTTCCCCAGCGTCTTTATGGCGCTGGGGCTTTTTTTCTGCATTTCCGGGCAAGCCGCCCTTGCCCTTGCTGAGCCCCATCAAGCGCGACAGGCCGAACTCCTACACCTTCTCAGGCAAGATTGTGGCGCCTGCCACGGCATGACCCTCAAAGGCGGCCTGGGCTTACCCTTGCTGCCTGAGAGCCTGGATGGTAAATCCGATGACAGTCTGGCAGCTATTATTCTTGATGGCGTGCCCAACACGCCGATGCCGCCATGGCGATCTGAGATATCGCCAGAAGAAGCAATATGGCTCGTGCGCCGGATGAAAGAAGGAATTACCAAGTGACCGTTAGAAAACTGGCCCTAATCGCCTTTACCGGCCTTCTTTTTACCGCTCTCGGCTTTGGCAGCGCCGCCCTGGCCGAGACGCCCACCCTCAGGGGAACAGGTGATCTTGGAATCATCATTGAACGGGCAACGGGACAGGTCATTATCTTCGATAGCACGACAAAAAAAGCCCTCTTCACTGTCTCCGAATTAGGTGACCTTTCCCACGCTTCCGCCGTTTTCTCCCGTGACGGGCGCTATGCCTTTGTCTTCGGCCGTGACGGAGGCTTAAGCAAAGTCGATCTGCTAACCGGGAGACTGGTCAAGCGAATCGTCCAGGCCGGAAACAGTATCGGCGGCGCCATTTCCCAGGACGGCACCCTGGTGGCAGTCTCCAATTACGAACCCGGCGGCATTCGTGTCTTTGACAGCACCACCCTGGCCCCCGTCAGTGATATCCCAACAGATAGTAAAGTCGTCGGTCTTGTCGATGCGCCGGGAAATAAATTTGTTTTTACCCTTTATGATTCCGGTGAAATCTGGATCGCCGACATGACGCTTCCCCATAGCCCGAAAATCAGCCGCTTTCACGACATCGGAGAGCTTCCCTATGACGGATTGATCACACCTGACGGGCATTATTACCTGGCCGGGCTTTTTGGTGAGGATGGCATTGCCCTGCTCGATTTGTGGAAGCCAGAAGATGGTGTGCGCCGGGTTCTCCACCAGTACGGGCGCGGAGAAGACAAACTACCGGTCTATAAAATGCCCCATCTGGAAGGCTGGGCCGAGGCCGGTGAGTTCCTGTTCCTGCCCGCTGTCGGCAGTCCCGAAGTGCTGATTGTCTCACGGATCGATTGGCATGAAGTAGGGCGCATCCGGGTCCACGGACAGCCGGTTTTCGTCGTCGCCCGCCCCGATGGACGCCAAGTCTGGGTAAATTTCGCCCACCCCTTCAACAACACGGTGCAGGTCATCGACGTTCCCGCAAAAAAAATTGTTTACACCTTCGAGCCTGGCCCGGCAGTTTTACATATGGAATTTACGCCACGGGGCGAACAGGTCTGGGTTTCCGTGCGTGATAAGGACCAAGTGAACGTCTACGACACCCAAACCTTTAATCTTCTGGCGACGATCCCTGCGGAAAGCCCGAGCGGTATTTTTCTTTCTTCCCGCGCCCACAAGATAGGGCTCTAGGAGAAAATCATGGATATGGAAAAAACAAGGTTGCCGGAAAGAGATGCCCATGAAGAAGTGCCTCGTCTCAGTGCCCTGGATAAACGGCTT
>JABJES010000298.1 GCA_018663165.1 Rhodospirillaceae bacterium | reverse complement strand
ATGGAAACGGCAGTTTGGGCAGCCTCACCCTCGGCATGTTCTTCAACTTTTTCGCCAGCTTTTGTCGCGTGATTTTCTGTCTCGTCACCACTGTTGCCATTTTCGGACTTGGCGTCTGAATGGTTTTCACCGGTGTCTGAATCCGCGCGCTCTCCAGAATCGGAATCAATTACATCATCTTGTGAATTATTGTCGTCGGCGGCCACTTTTTCAGGGCGCTCGGGGCGATCAGGACGATCAGGGCGATCGGGGCGTTCTGCACGTTCGTCGCGTTCGGGGCGCTCAGGGCGCTCAGGACGTTCGGGACGTTCTGGACGGTCGGCCTGTTCGGTGCTCTTTGTCTTAATATCAGCCGGAGTCACTTGTGTCTGGATGTGGGCTGCATCGAAATGTTTCGAGGCACCTTCCATGAATCGGGAAAAAAGAGCCGACAGGCCGGAAGGTTTTTCGGAAGCGGCAGTTGAAGCACCCTGGTTTGATTTTTCAATCGCTGAGACGTCCATAACATTCGTGTCCTTAAATAGAAATTGGGCAACTGTTTAAGCGTAAAGGGAGGAGCAAACATCGGGCCAAACGATGCTATGGCTTTAACGCACTGAAATTATTGGATTAATTTTAAGTGCAAGAATGAGGTCCTGGCGCTGTCCCAGTCTTCCGGCAAATTGTTCACAAGGAAATGCGGCAGTTTGTGCCGGGGGGGGAAGAAAGTGACCGGTAATGAAAGCCGGTTATATAAATGCGGGGGAGAGGGAGGAGAGGGGGGACTTGGAAAACCGCTTCTAGGCGTTAAAAATATCAGGCAGACGGGCGGCCAGGCGATGAATGGCGATCAGTGTAGAGGCATCCTCGATTTCCGACTGGTGAGACATTTTTAAAACTTGTTCAGGGGGAAGAAAATGAATATCCCCAAGTCCGGCTTCGTCATGGGCGGGGTGCTCGGTCTGAAAGCATTTACAGGCCGCAAACAGGGCACCACGGGCTGCCAACGTGCTCGCTTCCGGCGTATAGGTGCCGAGATAAATCAGGTCATCTTTGTGACAATCGAGTCCGGCCTCCTCGCCAAGTTCCCGCAGAGCGGAAACCTCCGGCGTTTCGCCTTTATCAATAAAACCGCGAGGCGCTTCCCATACTTCTTCATTAATTGGGTGACGATAAAAGCGGAGGAGGCCAATTTTTCCCTCAAAAACAGGGATAACGCAAACGCCGGTAATAAGTCCCGGTGCCGGATTTTTTGGCGCGATGACCAGATAGTCCTCAACCTCGGCACCGCCCTCATCGATGATGTGGTCGAGATAGACATTCCATTTGGAATTGGCGCCAGCCTCGCGGCGGCTGCGGAGGGTAACAGATGGGGGGGCGTTAGGCCGGTCAGTCGGCGTGGTCACTTCCGGACCAGGGCGCTGAGGGATTGGGTGGCATTGAGATTCGACTGCTCAACCTGGTCGGGTTCATAAATCATGATCTTGCTGCCTCCCTTGTCGAAATCAAAGGAGACATGGACCAGATCTTTCAGGCGCTCGCGCAGTTTCATATGGTTCTCTGGCGGGGCAAAGAAAACGATAAACCCACCCCCCCCGGCACCCAGCAACTTGCCCCCGACGGCACCGGCTTCCAGTCCGGCCTTGTATATTTCGTCAATTTCCGGAGTGGTGACGGAACTCGCCAGCTCCCGTTTGAGTTTCCATGACTGGTCAAGCAGCTTGCCGATTTCAAGAATTGGCGTATCGGCGCTCTGAAGGATATTCATCGCTTCATCTACCATATCCCGCATGGTGGTTAGCTGTTTGGTGCGCTTGTCCATATTCTCGATCTGGTCCTTGGCGATCTCGGTGGCGTAACGGGAGAATCCGGTAAAGAAAAGCTGCATGCTGCCTTTCAGTTCCCGCAAGCGATTATTACCAAGAATAATCGGCGTCACTTCGAAATCACCGTTGGGAAGAAAGTCGATACGGTTAAATCCGCCATGGGCGGCCCATATCTGGTCCTGGGAACCGACGCTTTCGCCGATTACTTCCTGTTCGATGCGGATGGCTTCCCGGCTGAGTTCATCCTTGCTCATCATCTGGCCGCGTTTGGCATTCAGCGCGTTGAGGAGGCCGACGGTAAACGAAGAGCTTGATCCAAGCCCGGAGCGGGCTGGCAGATCAGCATCATGGTGTACTTCCAGTCCTTCGCGGAAGGATAATTGAGAGAGAACAGCCCTGACCGCAGGGTGGTCGATTTCATCAATCTCTTGAACCAGTTCGATATTGGAATAGACGATGCGGTGTTTGTGCTTGAAGAAGGGGGGCAGGGTGCGCACCGTAATATAACAATACTTGTCAATTGCAGTGCCGATAACCGCACCGCCGTGTTCGCGATACCATTTTGGGTAATCGGTTCCACCGCCAAAAAGAGAGATGCGAAAGGGGGTTTTGCTGATAATCATGAAAACATTTTTTCCCTAGCTTATCCGGCGAAAAACTTCCGGGGCGAGCGCCAGACTTTCGGGCGTGCCGATATCAATAAAGGTAAAGGTTCCGGCATAAGTATTCAGGTGTCGTTCCGGTAATTTTTCAAAAATATCGTGCTCAAGTGAAGCCCCAAAGCTTAATGCAATGTAATCAAGCATGGCCGTATTGAATAGATAAATCCCGGCATTGACCAGCCCCTCGCCGTGAAAATCTGGATCTTTTTCCACAAAGCGGATGATCCGGCCATCTTCATCGCAATCGATCCGGCCATAGCGTCCGGCATCGTCCACCTTCGTGCAAAGCAGGGAACCTTCCGCCTCACTGGCTATGTGGTTGTTGAGAAAATCGCAGAGATTGGCATCGACGAAGCTGTCCCCGTTCATCACCATGACCGGGTTTGACTTGAAATGATCTCTGGCCAGCCGCAGGGCACCAGCCGTACCCATCGGCTGGGGCTCAATGATGGAGATGATCTCACAATCCGGCCTGGGATTGGTCTCGACATGGGTCTTCACTGCATCGGCAAGGTGGCCGATAAGGAGCAATATACGGCGCGCCCCAAAGCCGGTCAGTCGGTCGATTAAATGTTCAAGATAGGGCCGCCCGTCGATGGGGGCGAGAACCTTCGGCGTATCCTTCAGGATGCTGCTGACCCGGGTGCCGAGGCCGCCGGCGAGTATCACGACGTCGATGTTTTCGAGGGAATTAACGGTATTGAGGGAAGGGGCGGGCATATCCTCGTCTATGGGTCAGGCGGCCGATGGTTTGGCAGCGTCTTGACCTTTCTTATCCATTTCCTCAACGATTTTGCGGCGCAATTTGTGCTTGCTCATGGCCTCGACATGTTCCCGTGTCTCCCAGCCGAAACGTTGAGCGACCATATCGAGATAGCGCGGCGTGGTAAAATAGGCGTCAAAGGCCTCATCCCTGAATTTCAGAACTTCGGCTGCACTCACCTTTTCCGTCGGCAGGGGTTTGCTCTCATATGCATGCTGAGAATACCCTCCCCAGGTTTCAGGCAGTTCCCACCCGTTTTCTTCGGCCATCTTATAGAGCTGAGAACCGGGGTAGGCCATGGCAGAGTAAAAATTTGCGAATTCGCAGTTGAGTTCCTTGGCGAGTTCAAGGGTCTCGCTCATGGTTTTGATATCATCGTCGGGAAGACCGAAAATATAATTGCCGATAACATTGATCCCAACTTTTTGAATCTCGCGTACGATGCGAACGATATCGTCAGTTTTAAGAGATTTGTCGGCGCCATCGCGCACATGCTTACTGCCCGACTCGATGCCGAGCGCCAGCCAGCGAATCCCCGCCCGGCGCAGCATCTCGAGCATATTGTCTTTGACCGTATCAATGCGGGCATAGGCCCAGATATTTATGTCATCTGAAAACCCGCGTTCGATAAGAAGATTACAAACCCCCGAAACATGGCGCTCGTTAAGCACAAACATCTCATCGACGATCTTGAAGGTTTTTACCCCGTATTCACGGTAGAGATGCTCAATCTCGTCAACCACGGATTCCGGACTGCGCATGCGATAGCCGTTGCTGCCAAAGGGCGCATTGATGCAGCAGAACGAGCATTTATAGGGACAGCCTAGAGTCGTATAGACCGAGGCATAGGGCATGCGCCGTGAAAGATCGCCGAAACACTGCCAGTTATGGGCGCGGTATTTCTCCATTGGTAAAAGATCCCAGGCCGATCCTGGCATTTCGGCATCAAGATCGCGGATCAGGGCCGCAGGAGGATTGGTGCGGATTTCATCGCCATCCCGCCAGACCAGCCCCTCAACGCGAGAAAAATCTTCCGGTGTTTCAGATTTGAGGAGATCAATGAGCTGACGAATGGTGATTGGCCCTTCACCGGAGCAGGCAAAGTCAACAGACTCCTCGCGAACAGTGCGTTCGGGCAGGGCCGCCACATGGCCGCCGACGATGATAATTTTCTGGTCCGGGTCTTTTTCCTTGATCATGGAACAGCATTCTCCTGCACCGATCATCATCTGGGTCGAGGCGGAGGGCTGATGACCGAAAACGATCATGGCGACGAGAACCGGGCTGGCTTCGGCAACTTTGTCGGAAACTGTATCGGGGCCCCAGCCTTCTGCTTCGGAGTCGATGATACGGACACTGAAGCCTTTTCGCCGAATATAGTTGGCAATGATGCCACACCACATCGGCGGTTCAATGGCCGTAAGGTCTTCGCCCAATTCCTGATAGATCTTGTCCCGGCCACCGGGATGGATCAACAGAAGATCAAGCTTTGAATCGTTCATCTTACCGGCCCTTCATGGCGGATACGCCAAAAGTCAAAACTGTCCTTTAAAGACTCAGACATTTCCATACTGTGAATTTCTAATCATAGCATATCCCTTGAGAAGCTCTTTAATGCCATCGTCAAGGGAATGGGCAGGCGCCCATCCGGTCTTTTCAATTTTCTCGTTGGAGACGATGTAATCCCGCTTGTCCGGGTCTTCTCCAATTGGTGCTTCGATGAAGACGAATTCGGAAACATGTTCGCGGATTTTCTCACAGAGCTCCCATTTCGAAAGATTGGCATCCGACAGGCCAACGTTATAGGGCTCGCCACGCATGGAGTCGAAATTACCAATGCCGTGCAGGAAGGCTCGGGCAACGTCGCGGACATGGATAAAGTTGCGTTTAAAATGAGGCTCAAACAAAACCACGGCGCGGTCGGTGACGGCGCGATAAACAAAATCATTGACCAGAAGGTCGATCCGCATGCGCGGTGACATGCCGAATACGGTGGCAAGCCGGAAGCTGATCGAGTTTTCCCGCTCCAGGGCGATGGCCTCAGCCTCGACTTTGGTCCGACCGTAAAGAGTAATCGGATTGAGTGGTGTTTCCTCAGTGCAGAATTTACCCTTTTCTCCCACTCCATAGCCGCTGTTTGTAATTGGCACTAAAAGGCGCTGATCCTTGCTCATCAGGGTGGTCAGTGTGGCGATAGCATCCTGGTTGATACTTTCGGCACCGATTTTATCGGCATTGCACATTGGCGCGCCGACGAGTGCGGCCAGGGGAATGACGGCATCGGCTTTTTTAACCAGGGGTTTGAGGGTCTCTGCGTCCCGGGAGTCGCCGCGAACAATATCGAAATCCGGACTGGCGCACAGATGGTTGAGAGGCGCCTGGCGGAACATGAAGTTATCGAGAATGATAACCCGGTAACCGGCATCGATCAGCGCCGGTGCCATGGTCGAGCCGAGATACCCAGCCCCACCGGTAATAAGAATTGTCTGTTTGCCACTCATTGCTCAGGTGTTTCCTTATCTTTTCTTCTATTTGGAACAGGCCGCATCAAGAACCTTATGCAGGGTCTCAATCTGGGGCGTTAAATCATGGGGGTGGTTGCCGACAAAAAAGCCCATGTCATGGACGAGGTTGGCGTTGGGCAGTTCGTCGACGCAATCATATTCGTAAAAACGGATAACGTCATGGCGGGGAAAGCACCCTCCGGTGATGATGCGAAAACCGATATCGGCTGCCTTAAGCTCGCCGAGAACCTGTTCGCGGTTAATCCCGCATTCGGGGTTGAGGATGATGGTGAAACAAAAGCTGGAGCTCTTGCCGTTTTCCCGCTGAATGATGAATCGTTCATCTCCAGAAAAGAGTTTTTGGAAGAGAGTCATGTTTTTGCGCCGGGCCTGGGTCATGGCGGGCAGCTTTTTTAACTGCTCAATGCCGATGGCACCGGAGAGTTCCATCGGCCGCACATTATAGCCGGGCAGAATGAAGCGATAGGCTTCGAAAAAGTCATCCTCGCGGGGATCGAAAAGATCTGTGTCTTCGGGTAAATCCCGGGTCCAGCCATGAGAGCGCAGGGACTTTGCCAGGTGGAATAGTTCCTTGTCGTCGGTGGTGACGATTCCGCCTTCCATGGTCGAGATATGGTGGGAAAAGAACGAACTAAAGGTGCCAATATCGCCAAAGGTGCCGGCTTTGCGACCCTGAAGTTCGGCGTCCATGGATTCGCAATTATCCTCTAAAAACAATAAGTTATGCTTATCGGCAAAGGCGCGGATTTGATCCAGCGCTGCGGGGTTCCCAAGGATACTGACGCCGACAATCATTCTGGTTTTTGGTGTCAGGGCGGCTTCAAGCTGGCTCACATCCATGTTCAGGGTATCGCGTTCGACATCGACGAATTTGAGCCGCAAGCCGTATTGATGCAGGGGATGATAGGTGGTGCTCCAGGAAATAGCAGGGACAATCACCTCATCACCGCGTTTTAGGGGACGATCCTTTTTAAAGCAGAAACTGGCCACCGCGATCAGATTGGCCGATGAGCCGGAATTGACCATCACCGCATATTTACGGCCCATATATTTGGCAAAACCGGCCTCGAAAAGAGCCACGTTCTCGCCCATGGTAAAGCGGTCGCTATCGATCACCTTGTGGATGGCGTCGATCTCTTCTTTTCCCCAGGAACTTGCAGCCAATTCGTAAAACATATTTTTTTCGGCTTTCACGACACTCAATTGATTGAAAAAAATGATTAATCCCCGAGAGGGGCGAATGGTTCTATATGTTTCGCCGCCTTTATTAAAAGGGTCCGCGAAATTGTGCCTGATAGGCGAGTTTAGCCCGTTCCTGGTCGGGCTCCCATCCGGTTTTCTCGCCCTTCACCATGGCATGGGCTGCCTTGGCGATGGTCACCGGGTTGGGATAAAACTCGTCCTCTAGCACCGGACTTGTCGGGCAGGTTGTTGCCGCGTAACCCATGCGGCGGATCTGAAGAGTTTGGGCCGCACCCAGGCTTTCACAGACTTGTGAAACGATCTCGGCGCTGGCGCCGCAAGGAGTCCATGAATTGTCCACCACCAGCAGTCTTCCTGTACGGGCGACCGATTTGGCAATGGTTTCGGCATCAAGCGGGATCAGAGAGATAGGGTCGATAATCTCGGCGGAAATACCTGCATCTTCGAGGATTTCCTGGGCGCGCATACATTCCATCAGCATGTTGGATATGCCGACGATCGTAATGTCCTTGCCGGGTTTACATATCCGTGCCTTGCCGAATTCAACGGTAAATAATTCTTCGGAAACCGGGGCCTCAGTGTAATAAAGCAACCTATGCTCGACGAAAATTACCGGATTGTCATCGCGGATGGCAGCGATAAGGCATCCCTTGGCATCATAGGCGTTCGACGGCGCGACCACTTTCAGTCCCGGCACATGCATGAACATGGAATGCAGTCCCTGACTATGCTGGGCGCCCTGGCCCCAGGATTTGCCGATCATTGAACGCACGACCAGAGGTACTTTTACCTGACCGCCATACATATAATGGCTTTTGGCGGCGATATTGACCAGTTGGTTCATGCACAACATCAGGAAATCCATGCGGAT
>JABJES010000114.1 GCA_018663165.1 Rhodospirillaceae bacterium | reverse complement strand
GTGGTGGTGGCGGTGGTGGTGGCGGCGGATTCTAGCCGCTGGCAGAACCAAACAGCAGGAGCCTAGTCCTCTTCGATCTTTGCCAAAAAGCTGTCAACCGCGGCACCGAGTTGGGCCGAGTTCTCGGTAAGGCTATGGGAAGATTGCAATAGTTCACCAGCCATTGAGTTGCTGTTGCCGGCGGCCTGGGTCACCTGAGCGATGTTGCTTGAGACGTTGCGCGAGGCCTCCGCCGTGTGACCGATACTTTTTGAAATCTCGGAGGTTGCCGCCGTTTGCTGTTCGACCGAATTGGAAACCTCAGCAGCAGTATTGTTGATCCTGGAAATAGTGGCGCTGATCTGTTTGATCGCGGCGACAGCACCGGTTGAGGCCTTCTGAATCGTTGAAATCTGCTCACTAATCTCTTCGGTTGCCTTGGCCGTCTGGTTGGCCAGGGATTTCACCTCATTGGCGACAACGGCAAAACCCTTGCCGGCTTCTCCGGCGCGCGCCGCCTCAATGGTGGCGTTTAGGGCCAACAGATTGGTTTGAGAGGCGATGTCGGTAATGAACTGGACCACTTCGCCGATCTTGTCGGTGGCGGTGGCAAGGCCCGCGACGGCGCTGTTGGTCTTGTCGGCCTCAATCACGGCCTCGCTGGCGATTTGATTTGAGGTCTCGACCAGTCGCGTAATCTCGGAGGTCGAGGTTGAGAGCTGTTCGGCAGCGCTTGAGACGGTCTGGACATTTTCAGATGCCTGGCTTGAGGCATCGGCGACGGCAGAGGCACAACTATTGGTCTGTTCAGCTGTCGAGGACATGCCCTGGGCATTTCTTTCAACCTCTTTTGAGGTTTCAGACAGGTTTTCGACCATCGATTTAATCGATGATTCAAAATCCTGAACCAGGGTCACCTGTTTGGTGACGATGTTCCAGGTCAGCATGGCGCCGCAATATTGACCCTTGTTGTCGATTACGGCATTGATCGCCACATCGAGAAATTCGTCGCCGAGCTTGATGCGTTTGGCATAAGGCAAATTGTCGGCATTGCTGACGTCGGGGGCGGGGGCATCGGAATTTTTGAACAGGACATCGACCTTGCTGCCGTTAACTTCATCAACACCGCAGGGCAGATATTCGCCGAGCAGGGTCAGACCCTCTTTTGCCGCCTTGTTCATATAGGTGATGGAAAAATCGTCCTCGGCATTACACCAGAGAAGGCTTACCGGCGTGTGATCGACCATGGTCATGGCTGAATCAAACCAGGATTGGAACTGTTTCAGTTGTCCCTTGGTTTTTTCGAGTTTCTTCTTCGCTTCAAAAAATGAGCGCATTTTGTCCCCGTTTGCAATCCCTGCCACGGCGGCCACATCCCGTAAAAAGATGCTTTGCCATTTTGAACTCTACCGCTGATTGATCGGCATTTCTTTTTGTCGATAACAGCAAGAGTTAACAGATCATTAACGGAGAGTCATACGGGCGTCAACATTGGGTTTTTTAGTGAAATCAAAATCAATTTTTAGTTGTTTTAACTTGAGATTTACTGATCCATCCGCCGCCGTCCGCCAAGACTCGCCCCATCAATGGCTACGGTCTTGAGAATGAGGTGCACTTCCTTACCCACATCAAGGCCGAGATCAAGGCAGGACTTGGCTGTAACCCGCGCCCACAGGGGGATTCCGACATCGACCAGAATTTCGGCCAGACCATTTTCACCCTTCGAAACATTGATGATACGGCCCTTGAAAATATTCTGGGCACTGAGGCCAACCGGTGGTTGGGTGGCGAGAAGGATATCCCGGGCGCGGATACGCACCCGCACGATTTCGCCTTTATCCGCCTTGATCCGGGGAACAGTGAGAATGCCACCGGGAAAACGCAAGAGGGTCAGGGGATGTCCCTCCACATCGCCTTCGACTTGGGTGGTGATAACCGAGCCTGCCTCAAAGCGCCCGGTCAAGGGACTGAGGTCGAGACGGCTCATAATCTCTTCCAGGGGGCCAGCGGCGACGGATCGTCCCCGGTCCAGCACCACCAGAGTATCGGTCAGCCGGACAACTTCGTCCATGGAATGGGAAATATAGATCACCGGTACCGAAAGCTCATCGCGCAGTCCTTCGATAAAGGGCAGGATTTCGTTTTTTCGCGGTTGATCCAGAGAGGCCAGAGGCTCGTCCATGAGCAATAAACGGGATCCGGCAAGAAGGGCGCGACCGATGGATACCCGTTGTTTTTCACCCCCCGACAGATCACGGGGCCGACGTGTCAAAATATGCCCAATTCCCAACAGGCCGACCACATGATCAAAAGAAACCCCACCGGCCCGCGCCTCACTGGCCCGTTTTTGGCCATAACGTAAATTTCCTTCAACACTGAGATGAGGAAACAGACGCCCTTCCTGGAACACATAGCCGATGCCCCGTTGTTCCGGCGGCAGGTTAATCTTTTGCCTTTTGTCGAACAGCACCGTGCCATCGGCGATGATGCGTCCTTCGTCGGGACGATCAAGCCCGGCCACCAGATTGGCGAGGGTCGTCTTGCCAGATCCAGAGCGTCCAAACAGCGTCGTGATGCCGGTTTTCTCGACGTTGAAGGTGATGTCCAGATCGAGGCCGGGCAGGTGTTTCCGCACATCAATTTCCAGCATCTTCTCAGCCCTCCAGACGCCCCCGCATATAGCGGGCGATAATTTCGGAAAGGGCGAGAGCGAAAAGCGACAGGCCGATAAGGACAAGCATCAACTCGAAGGCGGCAGCATTATTGCCCGGCGATTGAACGAGGGTATAGAGCATCAGGGGCAGGGTGCGGGTTTCGCCGGGGATATTGGAAACAAACGTGATGGTGGCACCGAATTCTCCCAGGCTGCGGGCAAAGGCAAGGACGATGCCGGTCAGTATGCCAGGCAGGATCAAGGGCAGGGTGATGGTGAAAAAGATATCGAGGCGCTTTGCGCCAAGGGTCCGCGCGGCGGCTTCAAGTCGCTGGTCGATGCTTTCAATAGACAGGCGGATGGCGCGCACCATCAAGGGAAAGGCCATGACAGAGGCCGCAATCGCCGCCCCCTTCCAGTTGAAAGAGACGCTGATGCCGAACGTCTCCATCATCCAGGCGCCGACGGCTCCTTTCCGGCCAAGCAGAATCAGCAGCAGATAGCCGACTGCCACCGGCGGCAGAACCAGGGGTAAATGGACCAGACCGTCGAACAGGAGTTTGCCGGGAAAATCGACCCGCGCCAGCACCCAGGCACAGGCAACGGCGAAGGGCAGACTAATGCACACGCTCCACAGGGCGATCTTGAGGCTGAGGCTGAGCGCTTCTATTTCGGCGGGGGACAGTTCCGGCATGAGCTCAGTCTAGCGCGAAAAGTCTAAGGTGAAACCGTGTTTGCGAAAGCTCTCGCGTGATTGAGAGATCGAGAGATAATCGAGAAAGGCGCGGGCTTTCTTTAATTGTCTGTGGGGAGGGGGTGTAATCAGGGCTGCCTCATAGATAATCGGCTGATGGGACGAGGCCGGGAAGATCGCCAACAGCTCAATCGATGGGTTGGCATGGGCGTCACTGGCATAAACGATCCCCACCGGGGCTTCACCACGTTCGATCAGGGCCAGGGCGGCACGGTCGTTGGCGGCAGGGGCGAGGCGGCGGCTGAATTTTTCCCATAAGCCAAGTGATTGCAGGGCTTCTCGCCCATAGATCCCTGCGGGCACATAGGCCGGATCACCCATGGCAAAGCGGTCGTTCCTGCCCAGTCTTTTGGTGATGATGGCCTCGATCCCGGTGGCGGATGACAGCTCCACTTCACTCCGGGGCGCGACCAGGGCCAGGGCATTGGTGAGAAGTTTACGACGATCATGGATTTCAATATCCCTGTCTTCTGCGATGTAATCCATCCATGCGGGGCTGGCGGAAATAAAAAGATCGCACGGCGCCCCCTCGATGATCTGACGGGCCAGGGTGGCGCTGGCGGCCAGGGACAGGGACACGGAATAGGCCCTTTCGGCGTCGAATTTCTGTGCAATTTCGGTGAGGGGTGCCGTGAGGCTGGACGCGGCGCAAACCATGATCCGGCTTTCCCCCGCCCGGGCAAGGCTGGTCAGGACCAGCAGGCAGAGGGTTACCCCAAACAACGGCCAAAAACAGCGGCCCTTCAGGGGTTTATTTTTTGGAATAGAGTTCATCGGGCGGGGTTTCGACCTCGGCGATGGTCACTAACTCGCCGTCGCGCATGGCCCGGTAAAAACAGTTCCGCCGCCCGGTATGGCAGGCGACACCGGATTGGTCGACTATCAAAAGCAGGGTGTCACCATCACAATCAAGGCGCATTTCAACCAGTTTTTGTATCTGGCCGGAGGTTTCTCCCTTGCGCCACAAGGCTTTTCTTGAGCGCGACCAGTAACAGACCCGGCCTGTGCTCAGGGTCTCGCTCACCGCCGCGCGGTTCATCCAGGCCATCATCAGCACCTCGCCACTATCGTGTTGCTGGGCAATGGCCGGGATAAGCCCGCCATCGCCGAAGACGATGGCGTCGAGAAGAGGGGAAGGGTCTTTGTCGTTCATCGTCGCTATGGTCGCCCCGGTTCCGGCAAATCGCAAGCAAAGAGTTATCGCAAACTAAAAGTGTTAAAGGCTCTGTGTCGTTGCCGTTCTGGTTGTTGCCATCGCCGTTTCGCTATTTTTTGTTGGTGGCATCAAGAAAGACACCACCCGGATCGTCGATCTGAGGGTTCCGACAGCCCAGGCCAGTGCGGCCATGGTCAATG
>JABJES010000115.1 GCA_018663165.1 Rhodospirillaceae bacterium | reverse complement strand
GCGAAGTAATGTTGAAAAATACCTTGAAGGAAATCCCGCTTGCCATTTTGCGGCCGAGCCTGCTTTACGGCGTGAAGGACCCGCATAACGGCTATGGCCCCAACCAATTTCGTCGCAAGGCAGCAAAGGGCGAGGACATTGCTCTTTTCGGCGAAGGGGAAGAGCGCCGCGATCACATTCTGATTGATGATGTGGCTGAAATTATCCGGCGGGTTGTTCGAGGCAGGAGCGAGGGTGTTTTAAACGTTGTGACGGGTGAAGTGGCATCCTTTCGTGAGATTGCCGAACTGGTTGTTTCCCATTTTGACGCACCCGTTCAAATCAAGGGTTCGCCACGTTCCGGGCCGATGCCCCATGATGGCTATCGCCCATTTGATGCAGCGGCCTGCCGCAAGGCATTCCCGGATTTTCAATATACGTTGCTTCCCGAAGGTTTGGCTCTGGTGCATCGGCAGATGATGGAATCCTCCTGATGGGTGAGGTCAACCTTCTTCATCGGTATCCCCGGGCCAAGAGAAATGTGGCGGCACGGCATGTCGAGCAGAAACAGAACAGTCAAATTGCCCGAAGCTTCGGCAAAGAGTATTTTGACGGTGCCCGTGAGCAGGGTTATGGCGGCTATAAGTATGATGGTCGCTGGGTGCCGATTGCCGAGGATATCATCGCCCATTGGGGGCTGAAGCCCGGCGACAGAGTTCTAGATATCGGTTGCGCCAAAGGGTTTCTGGTCAAGGATCTGATGACGGTTTGCCCTGGCCTGGAAGTTTTCGGTGTCGATATCTCTGACTATGCGGTGCGCAATTGCGAGCCGGAAGTCGTTGGACGCCTCCATGTGGGAAGCTGCGAGAATATGCCTTTTCCTGATAATAGTTTTGATGCGGCGATCTCGATCAACGCCATCCACAATCTCGACCATGAGGGCTGTGTCAGGGCCTTGCGTGAGATGGCGCGGGTCTCGTCCAAAAACAATTATATCCAGGTCGATTCCTATCGGACGGAAGAAGAAAAAGAGAATATGGAGAAATGGATTCTGACCGCAGTGACGGCCTATGATCCAGATGGTTGGCGGCGGCTATTTTCCGAGGCGGGGTATGACGGCGATTATTACTGGACGATAACGGAATGATTTTCATTTATGAAAAGAAGAAACGATTGATGGTCCCGGTTTCTGGTCTTTCATGTTGCCGTGGAGGGTTAAATGCTTGAGACAAGTTTAAGTGAGCAGGCAGAGATGTTGCGGGAAATGCTGCGCATTCGGCTTGTGGAAGAGGCTATCGTCGATCGTTACGGTGAGAACGAAATGCGCTGTCCCGTTCATCTTTCAATTGGTCAAGAGGGCGTTGCTGTTGGTGTGTCGGCGGCCTTGCGACGGGAAGACAAGGTGTTCAGTACTCATCGCGCCCATGCTCATTATCTTGCCAAGGGCGGCTCTTTGAAAAAGATGCTGGCTGAAATATACGGCAAGGCGGAGGGCTGCGTGGGGGGGCGCGGTGGCTCCATGCATTTGATGGACCCTGACGAGGGCTTTGTGGCCGGCATTCCGATTGTCTCTAGCGGCATTCCCTTGGCGGTGGGCAGTGCGTTGGCGGATAAAAGAACGCGCAAGGACAATGTAACAGTGACGTTTTTCGGCGATGCCTCGGTCGAGGAGGGGGTGTTTCATGAAAGCATGAATTTTGCCGCTCTGCACAAATTGCCGGTTCTATTTGTCTGTGAGCAGAATCTTTATTCCGTATATACGCCGCTCAGGGAGCGTCAGCCGGATCGACCGCTTTCCGATCTTGCGCGGGGACACGCCATGAATATTTTGTCTGGGAACGGGAATGACGTTGAAGAGGTTTACGCTCTTTCAACAGAAGCGGTTGAAAAAGCCCGGAATGGCGACGGCCCCTCCTTCCTGCTGTTCGATACCTATCGTTGGCGGGAGCATTGCGGCCCAAACTACGACAACCATCTGGGATATCGGAGCGAACAGGAATTCCAGGAATGGCGAGCCCTTTGTCCGGTCGAGAATTATCGCAATAAACTTCTCGCGTCGAAATGCCTGCAGCCAGGCCAGGAGGAGACGTGGGCCGCTGAGATCGATGCCGAGATTTCGGAAGCGTTTGAATTCGCCCGCTCGGCGCCTTTGCCGGACATCGAGTCCGCCAGCCTCTTTACTTATGCCTGAGATAAACAATGCCTGATAATCGTAATCTGAGTTATGCCGAGGCCATTAGTGAAGGTCTTAAAGAGGCGATGGCCCATGATGATTCTGTGTTCATTATGGGGCAGGGGATTTCCGATCCCTCGTCGTATTGGGGCACGACGGCGGGAATTATCGACCAGTTCGGCGTCGATCGGGTTATGGAGATGCCGGTCGCGGAAAACGGCATGGTCGGCATCGCCGTTGGCGCCGCAATGTCCGGGCAGCGGCCTGTCATATGTCTGCACCGTGTTGAGTTTTCCCTGCTGGCGATCGAACAGATCGTTAATAATGCCGCCAAGGCCCATTATGTCAGCAACGGCGTTCACCGCTCGCCTCTGGTAATACGAATGGTGGTCGGGCGAGGTTGGGGCCAGGGGCCAGAACACGCACAAAGCCTGGAATCGGTTTTTTCCCATTTTCCCGGACTGAAAGTCATCATGCCGACTTTTCCCGATGATGCGAAAGGAATGCTAATCGCCGCCATACAGGATGATAATCCCGTTATCATGATCGAGAATCGCTGGCTTCATTACGTTAATGGAAATGTAGATGAGGGGCTTTACTTGAAGCCACTCGATGGGCCGCGTGTTATTGCGGAAGGCACGGACGTGACGCTGGTTGCGACCTCTTACATGACTCTTGAAGCGATGCGGGCGGCTGACTATCTGAGAGAAATCGGATGTTCGGTAGAGGTGGTTGACCTTCGCGTTATCCGGCCTTTGAACCTTGAGCCTGTCTTTGAATCTGTCCGTAAGACAGGGCATCTTGTGACGATTGATTCCGGGTGGGTTACCTATGGAGTTGGGTCTGAAATTGTCGCCAGCGTTGCCGAAAACTGTTTTTCTTCTCTTAAGGCACCGCCCTTGCGGTTAGGCCCACCTGACCATCCGACGCCAAGCTCCCGGGGTTTGATCGCTGACTATTATCCCAATGACGTAAAAATTATAAAAGCAGTCGAGCGCCTGTTGCAGCTTGACGGAGAAAAGGTCAGAGGCCTCCTTGACGCCGCAATTGAAAGAAACAAACAGCTGCCCATTGATGTCGCCGATCCTTTCTTTAAAGGGCCATTCTAGTAAATTTCCTAAAATTTACTTACCGGCGTTCCTAAATATGTATTTGGTTAAATTTCTTGGATGTGAACGGCAGTCCATTGCTTAAGGGATCAACAGTTTTATGAAGCAAAAAATAATACTTGCCGATCTGACCCATACGGCGCAGGGGATTTCCTCCCTGTGTTTTCCCTTGGGGGTGTCTTATGTCGCGAGCTATGCCAAGGAGACGCTTGGCGAATTTTATGATTTTGAGCTCTCCAAATTCCCCGAAGATCTGACCCGGTCTTTTCTTGATCAGCCGCCTGTCTTGCTTGGTTTGTCATGTTATTCCTGGAATATGGAGCTTTCGCTTGCGTTTAGCCGTTGGGCAAAAAAGCAGGCGCCGGATCTGGTGGTTGTTTTCGGAGGGCCAAATTTCCCGACCGATGCATCTGAAAAAGATGATTTTTTGAAGCAGCGGCCAGAGATTGATTTCTATCTGGAAAATGAGGGTGAAATCGGTTTTGTCGAGCTGATCAATAAGCTGAGAGATTACGAGTTTTCTGCCGATGCGCTTAAAAAAAACAGCGAGATTATCGGGAACTGCAATTATCTGTATGACGGAAAGCTTATAGAGGGGGAGGTCCAGCGGATTCTGGATATCAATATGATTCCCTCTCCCTACTTGACCGGCATGATGGATAAATTTTTCAAGCTCCCCCTTGAGCCGATGATCGAAACGACGCGGGGCTGTCCATTCAGTTGTGCTTTTTGTGCCGATGGCATGGCCAGCAAGAACCGTATTGTCCGATATGATCATGAGCGGACCAGGGACGAGCTGGCGTATATTGGGGAGCATATCCAGCAAAACAAGGACATAGATGCATTGCTCCTGACGGATCTCAACTTCGGCATGTACACACAGGATTATAAGACGGCCGAATATATTAGGGGAATTCAGGACAAATACGGATGGCCGCGGGTGCTGAAGGGGTCTGCCGGCAAGAACAAGCCGGAAAGGGTTATTGAGGCGGTGTCCTTACTTAAGGACTCATGGCTTATCGGATCAGCGATTCAGTCGTCGGACCCGGAGGTGTTAAAAAATATCAAGAGGAGCAACATCTCAACGGACGCTTATCAGAAATTTATTGATTATGCCAATAAGGGAGGAAAGAACTCCCAGTCCTATACAGAGATCATTCTGGCGCTGCCGGGGGACACGAAAGAAAAACATCTCAAGTCACTGCGTGGCGGCATAGAGAACAAGGTCAATACCGTCAAGATGTATCAGGCCATGTTGCTGTTTGGCACCAGCATGGCCAGCCTGGAAACCCGGAAAGAATTCCAGCTTCTGACGAAGTTTCGAGCCATGCCCGGCTGTGTGGGGGGTTACAAATTCGGAGACGAAGAGGCGCGGGTGGCCGAGGTCGAGGAAATTGTCGTTGGCGGCAAGGCTATGTCTTTTGAAGATTATATTGCCTGCAGAGTGATGAATCTCCTAATAGAGTTTTATTATAACAATGCCTTGTTTGCCGAAGTTTATTCGTCGCTGAGGGCAATGGACATATCGCCGTTTGATTTCCTCACCTTTCTCTTCGAGCATTCCGAGCTCTATACGCCGAAAATTTCGGAAATTCTTAAGAGCTTCGTCAAGGCGACATCTGAAGAATTATATGAGTCCCGAGAGTCCGCATTGGCACACGCGCAGCAGGCGGGCGTTATGGAGGATTATGTTTCTGGAAAAATCGGCGGCAATGAACTTCTGGATCACAGGGCCATGCTGTACCAGGAATTTGATGATGCCTCTTCTGTATTGCTTTGCGCCCTTAAGAAATTTCTGTCTGAAAAAGATATTCAGGATGCCGGTGTGGAATCTTATTTCGAAGAACTTGTCGGCTTTATCGCTTGCATGAAGAAAGACGTTTTTTCGGCGAGTGGGGAAATCAAGAAAAGCTTCGCCTTTGATTTTGTGGCGCTTGAGGAAGCAGGTTTTGATATCGATCCGAGAAAAATCAAGAAGAAAGGCCGGGATCTGGAATTCAAGTTTTATCATGATGAGAATCAGTCGGAACAGATTCGCGCGGCAATGTCCCTCTATCAAAATCACCCTGGAAAACTCGGCAGGATGATCCAGCGGAATAACCTGAGGACCATGTATCGCTGTTTTGAGAATATTTAGGCCGGCTTTATTTTTGCCGGCATCTTTTATGAAGCCTGTAATCGTTTCCCCCGAGCCAGCCAGCTTGAGGGGAATAATTAATATCCATGACTCCTTCCCTCCTATTAGAGAGCTCTAATGAAAGTCCGCTATTCCTATCTTCCCCAGCAATTCGCCGATGTTGATGAAGTCTTTGCTGAAATGCGGGAGCTGGTCTCCACGGGCGCCTTTACGCTGGGCCGCACGCTGGTGGAATTCGAGGAGATGTTCGCCGAGCTTCTCGGTGTCAAGCACGCCATCGGTGTTGGGTCGGGCACAGATACCCTCAAGCTGTCCCTGAAAGCTCTGGATGTGGGTTTCGGTGATGAGGTGATTACCTGCGCCAACACGTTTTATGCCACGGTTGGCGCCATTGCCGAGGTTGGCGCCCGCCCCGTTTTTGTTGATTGCACCGACGATTTCCAGATTGATGTAGCCCAGATTGAGGCGGCGATTACCCCCCAGACCAAGGCATTGATGCCGGTGCATCTGACCGGTGCTGTTGCCGACATGCCGAGAATTATGGAAATTGCAGAAAAACATGGCCTGCCGGTGGTCGAAGACGCCTGCCAGAGTCTGTTGGCAGAGCGAGGCGGACAAAAGGCGGGCACCTGGGGGGCGGCCGGTGGCTTTTCCCTTCATCCGTTGAAGATTATCCATGTGTGGGGTGATGGCGGCATTGTCGTCACCAATGACGATGAGATGAACCGCAAACTTCGACTGCTACGCAATCACGGCCTGCGGAACCGTGATGAGATGGAGATTTTTGGCTACAATTCCCGCCTTGATCCGCTTCAGGCCATCGTCGGAAAATGGATTGTCCGAAAGGCGCAAGACATTGTTGACGGAAAGAAGCGCAACGGCGCTTATTACGATGCCGCTTTCAAGGATGTCCCTGGGGTTCGCATTCCGCCGATGGATCCATCCGTGGACGGTGTCTATCTGCTTTATATTCTCTTTGCCGAGAACCGCGATGGGCTTCTCGCCCATTGTCTGGAAAAAGGAATTGAGGCGAAAGTTCATTACCCCGTTGCCCTTTACCTTCAGGACGCCCTGAAATTTCTGGGTCACAAGAAAGGGGATTTTCCGGTCACCGACCGTCATGTGGAAACGATGATTACTTTCCCTGTCGATCAGCATCTGAGCCAACAAGAAATGGATTATGTGATCGAAACCGTGCGTAATTTCTATTCAGGTGGAAAATAAACCATGTCGGATATCAAAGTCCCCTTCATTGATCTTCAGCAGCGCTACCAGGAAGAGAAGGAAGAGCTTCTCGCCTGTGTCGAGCGGGTTCTGGAAAGCGGCCATCTGGTGATGACGCCGGAACTCGGCGCTCTGGAGGAAAAGGTCGCCGCCTATGCCGGGATCAAACACTGTATTGGCCTTAATTCCGGCACTGATGCTCTGATGATGGCGTTGATGGCGCTTGGCATAGGGCGTGGCGACGAGGTGATTACGTCGCCGATTTCCTTTGTTGCCACTATCGGTTCGATCGCCCATATCGGCGCAACGCCGGTTTTCGCCGATGTTCGGGAGGATCAGAACATAGACCCGGCGGAGATCGAGAAAAAGATCACGCCGAAGACAAAGGCCATCATGCCGGTACACTGGACCGGCCGCATTGCCGATATGGACGCGATCATGGATATCGCCGAGCGCCATAACCTGATGGTCGTTGAGGATTCAGCCCAAACCATGGGGAGCTATTATAAGGGCAGGCACGGGGGAACCTTCGGTCAGGCCAATGGCATATCCTGTCATCCCCTGAAGAACCTGAACGCCATCGGCGACGGGGGATTTTTGCTCACCGATGACGACAAGGTGATGGAGAAAGTGCGGCTTTACCGAAATCATGGCCTCGAGTCGCGCGATAATTGCGTGTTGTTCGGCGTCAACTCACGGCTCGATGTTCTGAACGCTGAAGTGCTCTCTTTTCGCCTGGACCGCCTCAAATCGGTGATCGAGCGCCGCCGGGCGAACGTCAATCTTTACCGAAAGATGATTACGGCGGAACAGGTCTTTATTCCACCTTGTCAGCCACACGAGGAAAACTCTTTCGTCATGTTTCTCACCCAGTGTGATGACCGCGACGGGCTTCAGGCCCATTTGACGGAGAAGGGAATTCAGTCCCTGGTCTATTACGGCACACCGTTACATCTTCATCCGGCGGCGGCAAAATTAGGCTTCGGGCGCGGAGATCTGCCCAAAGCCGAGGCCCAGTGCGAGCGGGTGTTGGCCCTGCCCCATCACCAGAATCTGAGCGAAGACCAGATTTCCTATGTCGCCGAAGCGGTAAACGAATTTTATGCAGGTAAATAGAATGCGGAGCAGGGGCCGATCCGGGTGAGCGGGGCTGGGCTTTTAACTCTCGACCTTAATAATGTCGCCCTGGGCACGTCGGCGGCGTTGTTGGTCACCCCGGATGGCCGTTATCTGGTGCAAAAGCGCGACCAGATCCCGGAGATTTCAATGCCGGACAGGTGGTGCCTGTTTGGCGGCCAAATCGAAGAAAATGAATCCTCCGAAGAGGCCCTTCGCCGTGAACTCATGGAGGAAATCGAGTTTTCGCCGGGAGAAATGACGTTTTTCACCCAGATGGCTTTTGATGCGGTGTATTCGGACGGCGGCAGTCGCAGAAGATGGTATTTCGAAGCGTCGATCGATCCAGAAATTATTCCTGACTTAGTCCTCCATGAGGGCGCAGACTTTGGCCTCTTCACGATCAAGGAATTGTTTTCGATGGCGTCTGAATTCGTTCCCTATGATCTCGCTGTCCTTCATCTGCATGTGATGACCCGGTAAAAGAGGCTAAATGAAACTCCCATTCAGCAATATGATGCCGTTCCTTCTTCGCATAGCCTCTTTTGCTTTTCTTCCGGTCGCTGTTATCTGGTGGCTTGGGCAGTTGTTTATGCGTTTGCGCATCTTTCGTCAGGCGGATGTCGTTATTCTTGAGGCTCATGTGGTCAATTATGGAATAACGATACATATGGCAGATTTAGCTGAAATTCTTTTTCCAGGGAAAGTGGTTGTATCTGCCTATATCTGGGACCCACACGGAAATCAGAACAGGTATGTATCAGAAATCTGGCGAGGCGTTACTGTTCTGGAGCTTCGCAGGCCAAATCTATTTTTTAAAATTCTTGGTCGTAATGTGAGGCTTCCGGATATTGAAATCCATGATTGGGCCCTTACCCCCATTACGAAGTTTTTCGGCCGCATCATGTTGCCCAATGCAGAGGTTTTGAGCCACCTGGATTTGTTTGCAAGGCTGCCTATACCCCCAGAATGTTCTGATTGGATTCCAAGAGATAGTTCAGGGGCCATATCAGAGGATTGGAAATTAAGGGGGCTTATGCTTTCAACGCTATGGACCCATACACTTAAGACAAAGGGAAGGCGGAAACTTCGCCTGCCGGAGGAATATCGGCAAAACTTATACAGGAAATTAGAAACTGTTCGGGGCGGCCGGGCGGCGCGCCTTTGCATGCTTTATATAAAAAAAGAAGAGATCGGCTCTACCGTGCGGGATGGGTCGCCGATGGCCGATTATGTGGCAGCAATGAGGATTCTCGTCGATAAGGGATATCAAGTTCTGGTGACCGGGGATGATACCTTCGCGCCGGCAGATTACGAATCTTTTGACGGCATGCTCGTTGACCATAAAATTATAGGGGTTGAAAAACACCTATTCTTTATGTTTGCGCCGACCGAGTCGGAAATATGCATTGGCGAATCTGGTGCGGGACTTTTGTTGCCTATGATTATGGGTTACCCGACACTAACTTTGAATATTTTTCCTGTGGGAATTTCTATCGCCTCGACATGGGTCTACCCCAAGAGGGCCGTCGACGAGCTTGGGAATGATATGCCATTTGAGAAACTGTTCCGTGATCATCCTTGGGGTTCCTGGGTAAGAGAGAATGGTCAGAAAGAAAATTTTACACTTTTCACGAATTTATCAGATGAGATCGCCGACGCGGTGAAAGATTTTCTTGAGTATGTGGAATCGCCTTATGACGAAGATCCGGGCGCGGAGATTTCTAAATATATACCCAAAGAGGCCCCGTTTCATGCTGGTGGATCCAGGCTATCGCCTGCCTTCGTTCGGCGATATCACGAGCAAAGTATTAACTCTTAATATTTAGAACCAGGGCTGGTCGGGAATTGGGCTCAGGCTTTCTTGCTGCAGTGGCTCGGTTTTGGCGCAATGTTGATTGCTTAACTATCATCGAGAAAATTCCCCAGGCGGGAAAAGGCCGTATTTAAGAAATTCAATCATGTTAAATAATGGAGATGTAATATGGCGATAAGTCCGGAAGCAGTGGCCATGTTTGCCCAGCTTAAGGCAGAAGGTTTCTTTGGCGATGTCAAATCGGTTGTCGAGCTTGGCGCGCAGGAGATGAAG
>JABJES010000128.1 GCA_018663165.1 Rhodospirillaceae bacterium | reverse complement strand
GCGCGCTTGACCACTTCGCGGGGATAGACGGGGGTGTGATCGACGGTGCCGGTCTGCTGTACCTCGTCGGCGATCAGCTTGTTCTTGGCGTCGAGGAAAAGCAGGCGGAATTCTTCAACCATGGAATGAGCCATTGCCGCGTGACAGTAATCAAGCAGCTTGTCCCAGGCGGCAAGAACCGGGCGTTCACTTGCCTGTCTTCTGGCCATGCGGAGGCCAGCTTCGCGGATGGCAGCGAAATGGATATGGGACGGGGCCCCCAGCTTGTCGAATTCCGCCAGTTGATCGGCTGGCGCGGAGAGCACGGCGCCAAGGTCGCCAAAGCGGTCGATCAATGCCTTGGCCAGCGGCTTAACATCAACCCGCGGGATCGAATAGAACAGTAGTAATTCGAGCAGTTCGTAATCGGCCAGGCTGTCGCCGCCGGACTCAACCAGCCGGTCGCGTAGGCGCTGTCGATGGCCGTGGTAATGGGGTGTTTTATCGGGGGGTTTAGCCATCGCCGTAGGGGGGGCAATGGAAACCAGCCGGCGAAAGGGTAAAGATTTCGGCACCCTCGGCGGTGACGCCAATGGTGTGCTCAAACTGGGCTGAAAGCGAACGGTCCTTGGTCACTGCGGTCCAGCTATCCTCAAGTATCTTTACGTCATAGCGGCCAGCGTTGATCATCGGTTCGATGGTAAAGATCATGCCCTTGGCCAGTTCCAGCCCTTCACCAGGCTGGCCGAAATGCATGACGCTGGGCTGGTCATGGAATATGCGGCCGATGCCGTGGCCGCAAAAGTCCCGGACAACGGAATAGCGTTTGGCCTCGGCGAAGCTCTGGATAGCGTGGCCAATATCGCCGAGGGTGGCACCAGGCCGCACAACCTCAATTCCCCGCATCAATGCCTGATGGGTGGTCTCGACCAGCTTGCGGGCCTTTACGCCGACCTTGCCGACGTAATACATGCGGCTCGAATCCCCATGCCATTCATTGAGAAGCGGGGTGACATCGATATTTATGATGTCGCCTTCGACAAGAACCTTGTCTCCGGGAATGCCGTGACAGACCACATGGTTGACCGAGGTGCAGATCGATTTGGGGAATCCCCGGTAATTGAGCGGTGCCGATGTCGCATCGTGATCCAGCGCGTATTTATGGCACAACTGATCGAGCTCTGCGGTGGTCACGCCGGGCTTTACATAGGGGGTAATGAAATCGAGCATTTCTGCGGCCAGCAATCCGGCTTTGCGCATTGCCGCGAAATCCTCGTCATTATGAATTTTTACGGTGTTTAGAATTTTTTTCAAAGCCTCTGTGCTGCTGGTTTGGTTGTGGGGGACATTATTTTTATTCTTATTCTTTCGGGCTCATTCCGGCAAGGCCACAGTTTCGCCAAACTCAATCCCCTGCACCGTAATATGGCATGCATAGCATAATATTTCGACGCCTTGGGTGCGGGCGGCTTTAAAGGCCTCACTATAGGCAGGGTCAATGTCACCGGCGATTTGAAAGAGGTCGCAGTCGTCTCTCTGTATCAGATAGAGCATGACGGCGCGATGGCCAGCCTCGACCATGCGGATGAGTTCGCCAAGATGCTTGGTTCCCCGTCCAGTGACGGAATCCGGGAACTCGGCAATTCCCGGTTCTTCGGCGGGGTTGCGTCGAAGCGTCACGCTTTTCACCTCGACATAACAATCCGGCCTGTTTTCGTCGGTGAGCAAAATATCAATGCGTGAGTTCTCGCCATAGCGGACTTCACGGCGTAAATCGGCATAGCCGGACAGTTCTCGAATTTTGCCAGCCTCAATTGCGGCCTCAACCAGTGCATTGGGCCGTCCGGTATGAACCCCGACCAGGGCTTTTCCGACCCGTACCAGTTCCAGCGTGTATTTGAGTTTGCGTTTCGGATTGGACGCCAGGGATAGCCAGACCTCAGATCCGGGAATGGCGAGACCGAGCATAGAGCCGGGATTGGGGCAATGGGCGGTTACGCTCTCGCCGCTTTCAAGTTCAACATCGGCAAGAAAGCGTTTATAGCGCTGGATGAGGCTGCCGCGCAGGAGAGGGGGAGTGAAAAGCATGGGCGCAAACTAGAGCATATCTTTCACTTTCAACAGGGGGTGGCGTAATATGTTGCCATGAATTCACCTTCTGACCGCCCGCCTGCAATCGTTACCGCCGCCCTGGTCATTATCGGCAACGAGATTCTCTCTGGCCGCACGCAAGATGCCAACCTTGCTTATGTAGCCAGGCGCCTGACTGAACAGGGCTTGCAACTGGCCGAGGTGCGCGTTGTCGCCGATGTCGAGGCTGAGATCGTCTCGGCGGTTAATTTGTGCCGGGAAAGATACGATTACGTCTTTACCACCGGCGGGATCGGCCCCACCCATGACGACATCACCGCTCGCGCCATCGCACGGGCCTTCGGTATTGATGTTGAACGCCATGAGGGGGCGGCTGCTCTTTTGCATGACCATTACGGCCAGTCCATCAACGAGGCGCGGCTGTCCATGGCCGATTTGCCGAAAGGTGCTGCCCTGATCGATAATCCGGTCAGCAGGGCACCGGGATTTAGTATGGATAATGTCTTCGTTCTGGCCGGGGTTCCACGGATCATGCAGGCGATGCTTGACGGCATATTGCCGCAATTGAAGGCGGGCAATCCGGTCATGTCACGGACGCTCAACGCCTTTATTGGTGAAGGTGAAGTCGCCCAGGGGCTTTCCGTCGTTCAGGAGGCTCACGGGGATGTTGAAATTGGCAGTTATCCATTTTTTCATCAGGGAGAATTTGGTGTAAGCCTGGTTCTCAGAAGCGTCGATACACAGGCCCTGAACCATGCTGTGGCGGAGACGGCGGCTCTGCTGCAAAGTCTCGGCGTCGTGCCGGAAGAAAGGGAAAAATAAGGGTTTCCTTAACCATTAGAGAGCCTTGCCTGTAAGACTAAAACTGTGCATTTATCTCTTATGACTAAGAGTTCTTCCGATTTAAAAAAACAGATGGCGGCGATCCGCGATTCGTTTGTCTCCAAGCTTGCCGACAGACTGGCGGAACTGCGCGCTGCTGCAGGTGGGGTCAAAGCCGACAGCCCCACTCAGACGATTGCCGATTCCCTGCAAACCATTAACGCCATATCCCATAAACTGGCGGGTTCGTCGGCCACTTTTGGGTTCGCCGCGCTTAGCGACAATGCTCGCCGGTTGGAGGTTCTTTGCGCCGCGCTCATTAACGGGTCGCAATCGTTTACGCCAGAGCGTCGAAAAGATATCACCCTGCTTATGGAAAAGATCGCCGAGGCAATCGAGGCGGGACCGGACACTCCTTTGCCGATGATGTCCATGCTCGGCGAGGGTAAAGGGCAAGAACGCCAAAAGGCGAAGGGCAAAAGAAAGTCCATCCTGATTGTCGAGGACGACAAGGATCTGGTCGAAAGGATGCGGCTTTATCTCGGCGAATACGGCTATGAGATTGAGGCCATCGACGATCCGGGGAAACTGGCACCAACCCTTGAAAAATCTTCACCGACACTTGTCATTGTCGACATCATGTTTCCCGGCGGCGAAGATGCCGGTATCAGGGCGATTGAGCAATTACGGAACAAGAACCTGCTGACCTGTCCGGTCGTTTTTCTCACTGTGCGGGATGATTTTGAGGCAAGGCTCTCGGCGGTTCGCGCCGGGGCTGATGCCTATCTTGTCAAGCCGGTAAACTTCGCCGAACTGAAGGAATTTTTGTCCTGGTTGACGGAACTTGAAGATGCCCGGAACTACCGCATCCTGATCATCGATGACGAAGAGGAATCGGCGGAATATCATGCCCTTCTACTGGGTAAGTCCGGCCTTGAAACCCGCAAGGTAACCGATCCCACGACCGTTCTTGATGTTCTGGACGATTTTGTCCCCGATTTGATCCTGATGGATATCAATATGCCCGAGTGCAACGGGTTTGAGTTGGCGGCTCTGATCCGTCAGCGCAGCGATCTTCTGCATGTGCCGATCACTTTTTTGACCACCGAAACCGGCCTGGTGTCGCAAAAACATGCCCTTCATTCCGGTGGCGATGATTTCCTTACCAAATCCGGCCATCCTGATTTTCTCATCGCCTCGGTTGTGGCACGGGCGAAACGGGCGCGGCTGCTCAGCAAGCTGATTTCGAACCTTGATGCCAGCGAAAAACGGACCCGCGGGATTATCGATAACATTATTGAAGCCATCATCACCATTGACGAGTTTGGCACGATTCTGGATTTTAATCCTGCCGCCGAGGAGACTTTCGGTTATACGCCGGTGGAGATTATCGGCCGCAATATCTCTTGCCTGATGCCGGAACCAGAGCAGAGTCGCCATGACGACTATCTCAAGAATTACCGGGATACCGGCGAGAAAAAAGTTATCGGTATTGGTCGCCGGGTTAATGGTCTGCGCAAGAATGGCTCGACTTTTCCGATGTTTCTCGCCGTCAGTGAGTTCATGGTCGATGGTCGCCGTCTGTTTACTGGCGTCGTTAGCGACATCAGCGAATTTGTCAAAGCCGAGAACGCCCTGCGTGAAGCCAAGGTGATCGCCGAGAGGGCCAATCAGGCCAAATCAGATTTTCTAGCCAATATGAGCCATGAATTGCGCACTCCGCTTAATGGTATTCTGGGTTTTAGTGAAATCCTTCTTGAAGAGGCCGCAGAACAGGGGCTGGATGTTTTTGCCGATGATTTGAAGAAGATTCATTTTTCAGGCACCCACCTCCTTAGCCTGATTAATGACACCCTTGATCTTTCGAAAATTGAGGCTGGGCGGATGGATCTTTTTCTTGAAACCTTCAACGTTGGCGATCTGATAGAGAATATCGTCGGTACAACCGAACCGCTGGTGAAGAAGAATAACAACGAGATAGAAGTCTTCTGTTCCGAAAACCTAGGCGAAATTCACGCTGATTCCACCCGGACGCGGCAGATTCTATTGAACCTTATTAGCAATGCGGCGAAATTTACTAAAGACGGGCGGGTTTGCCTCTCGGTTAAAAGGCAAACAGGGGCCGGGGGTGACGAATTTATCTTCGATGTGCGCGATACCGGGATCGGCCTGAGTGACGATCAAATCGCTCATATCTTCCAAGCCTTCACCCAGGCCGACAGCTCAACCACGCGCAAATACGGCGGTACCGGGCTTGGCCTGTCGATCAGTCAGTCATTCGCCCACATGATGGGGGGGGGGAATCACCGTTAAAAGCACCGAGGGCGAGGGCAGTATCTTTAGCTTACGTATTCCGGCAAAGGTGAAAATAACCGCCGCCACCATTCTTCTCGTCAAGGATGATAAAAAGGGCCGGGGCCAGATTGCCGGGGCTCTGGATATGGCCGGGTTCAAGGTTCTTGAGGCAGACGATCAGGTCAGTGCCCAGACGGTACTTGCCAGTGAGCTTCCTGATCTCGTTATCATCGATATGGGAATGCCGGAATTTCAGGGCCAGGCTCTCATGCATGCCATTGCCGAGGAAAAGAAATGGCAAGCCCTGTCCTTGCTGTTTATCGCTGACAAGACGATGGCCGAGAGGGCTGGATTTTCCCGCTTTGGCAGTGATGCCGCCCTTTCCAGGGAACAACTCGGCGATCAGGCCTTTCTTGAGGAAATCTGTCTTCAGGCGACCAGGGCAACAACCCTTTCCTCCGGGGATGAGGCGGAATAGACTGCCCACTCTGTTTTGTGAGTGGAGAAATAATTGATATGATCAAGGTGCTGCTGGTTGAGGATAACGAGATCAACCAAGAAATTTTTATGCGTAAGTTGGTAAAACGGGGCTTTGAGGTGGTGACTGCCGATGATGGGGTCCAGGCCATTGAAAAGGCGTCTTCAGAAGCACCCGATATCATTCTTATGGATATGACTCTGCCCGAGATCGATGGCTGGACGGCAACGCGCACCATTAAGGAAAACGCCCAGACCCGCCATATCCCGATTATCGCCCTTACCGCTCATACGTTTGATGAAGACCGGGAAAGGGCACTTAAAGCCGGCTGTGATGAGTTCGAAACCAAGCCGACGGATTTCGAAAGCCTGATTTCAAAAATCATGAAATTGACTGAAAGCCCGGCTGAGGCCTAGGCCAGCTGTGGCGGCATCTGTCGCCTAGCGCTTAAGGATTTCACGGGCGGCGCTGTCGCGCCCCTGCCAGCCGTGACGCTCAAGCTCCGGCTCTTCGTGTTCTTCCTGGGGATAGCCGAGACAGAGATAGGCGATCAGCGACCACTCGGGCGGGGTCTCCAGGATGGTGGTGATCTTTTCCGGGTTAAGAATCGACACCCAGCCGAGCCCCACACCGTGGGCCCGGGCGGCGAGCCATAGGGTATGAACGGCGGTAACGACTGAATAAGAGAGCATTTCGGGCATTGTCTTTTGCCCCACCCCATGCCCCGATTGGGTCGCCTTATCGACGAAGACGGCGAGCTGCACCGGCGCATCGTCGAGGCCCGCGAGCTTGAAGGAGGCATAAAGTTTCGCCCGTTCGCCCTCAAAGTCGTCAAGCGCCGATTGGTTACAGGCCAGGAAATCAGCCCGTATGTCACTGCGCCGCGTCGGCTCATCAACGGTGACGAAACGCCAGGGCTGGCTGTTGCCCACTGAAGGGGCGAGGCAGGCCTGATCGAGGAGGCTGTCGAGGAGATTTTCGGGCAGTGGGTCGGTGCGGAATCGCCGCACATCGCGCCGCCAAACGAAAAGCATCTCCAGTTCCTGGCGAAAGGCGTCGTCGAATATCGGCGGGGG
>JABJES010000117.1 GCA_018663165.1 Rhodospirillaceae bacterium | reverse complement strand
GAACAGGTCTGGACCCTGGGCTGCCATTCAGCATAAGCAGGTCGGATCAGGCGCACCGCGTTGCCGTAATCCGACGCCGTCCGCCCTGCCGCCTTGATCAGGTCACCGTCGGCCTTGTTGACCGCCAGAAGATCGGCGATTTCCATGATCCCCTTCTTGATGCCTTGTAACTCATCACCACCCGAAGGCAAAAGCAGTAACAGGAACGTATCCACCATATCGGCCACCGCCGTTTCCGACTGCCCGACCCCGACGGTTTCGACAAAGACCACATCAAAGCCCGCAGCCTCACAGGCGAGCAAGGCCTCTCGTGTTCGCGCGGCAACGCCACCCAGCGCGCCGCCGCTGGGCGAGGGCCGGATAAAGGCGTCTTTCGATTGGGAGAGACCGGTCATACGGGTCTTGTCACCAAGGATAGAGCCGCCACTGCGCTTTGAAGAAGGGTCCACCGCCAGCACAGCGACCTTGTGTCCCTGGCCAATGACATGAAGACCAAAGGTTTCGATAAAGGTTGATTTGCCGACACCGGGCACGCCGGAAATACCGATGCGGACGGATTTCCCCGCATGAGGCAGAAGGTGGCCCATCAATATTTCGGATTGTCGGCGATGGTCCGGGCGGGTCGATTCGATCAGCGTGATCGCCCGGGCAAGTGCCCGCCGGTCACCCTTGAGAACAGACCCGGCGAGGGTTTCCATCTCCACTTTTTCCGTTTTATCCTTTGTGCCGCTTTTTTCCGCCATTCCCGACCGGCCCCTTATTTCTTTTTCTTTGGAGTCATTTTAGTCATCACCGCCTGAGAGAAACGTTCGCGGGTTTCATCGTCGATATCGGCCATCACATCCTGTTTGGCCCGACGGATCAGCAATGCCTGCTCAATCAGTTTCGTCCGTTCAGGGCTTCTTCCGGCCTCAGGGGGCACCAGGGGCACAAATGGCGCTGCAGATGCAGATGATGACGACGGTGGCCTCGCAGGTGGGGACGGCGCAGGCCGCGCCGCTTGAGTGTCCGGAAAGGGCGTATCTTCGGGCAGGGGATTGCCGACATTGGCCAGGGCAGCGCGAATCATTGCCTCCTTGTCACCTTGGTACAGCCAGCTTTCATCGCCGCCAGCGCCGCTGGCACCTTTTCCGGTGGGCGTCTTTTTCGCCGGTTTAGCAGAGACCTGCTTGGCCTTTACCTTAACCTTTAATGCCGCCTTGGCCTTTGGCGCTGCCTTGCCTTTTGGCGCTGCCTTGCCTTTTGGCTGTGGCTTTTTCTTTGATTTACCGAACAATCCCATCTTCAACATTCCGTTATGCAGAAAATATGCAGAAAACCTTCGGAGTCATATTAACCCGCCATCTCCCGCCGCGCCATGGGGCGCTAACGCGGGGGGCCCAGAATCAGACCAGCCTCGTCGGGAAACTCCTCTTCCAGGGCGTGACGGTGTTCTTCCGCCTCCTGCTGTTTTGCCCACATGGCGGCATAAACGCCCTTTTTGGCAAGCAACGCCCGATGACGACCGCGCTCAACGATGCGGCCGGCTTCAAGCACTAAAATCTCGTCGGCCTCAACCACCGTCGAGAGACGATGGGCGATGACCAGGGTCGTGCAATCGGCAGAAACCTGTTTAAGCGCTGCCTGGATTTCTTTTTCAGTATGAGAATCGAGCGCCGATGTAGCCTCATCAAAAATCATGATGCGCGGGTCTTTAAGGATTGTCCGGGCAATGGCAACCCGCTGTTTCTCGCCGCCTGAAAGTTTCAGACCCCTCTCGCCGACAATGGTCTGATACCCCTCGGGCAAGGATTGAACAAAATCGTGAACGCTGGCGAGGCGCGCCGCCCCTTCAATTTCCGATGGGCTGGCAACGGGCCGCCCGTAAGCGATGTTGTAATAAATCGTGTCATTAAAAAGCACCGTATCCTGGGGAACGATGCCCATGGCGGCGCGCAGCGAGTCCTGGGTAACCTGGCGCACATCCTGGCCATCGATGGTGACCTTGCCGCCATCGACATCGTAAAAGCGCAGCAACAGCCTCGATATGGTTGATTTTCCGGCACCGCTCGGGCCGACAATCGCCACCGTCTGCCCTGTCTGAACCTGGAATGAAACTTCCGTCAGGATCGGGCGGCGGGAATCATAGCCAAAATTGACATTTTCAAAAGCAACCACCCCTTGGCCGACCTCAAGGGCGCCGGCATCCGGAGCGTCGGCAACCTCGCCCTCAATCTCAAGAAGCTCGAACATATTTTCCATATCGGTCAACGACTGCTTGATCTCGCGGTAAACGAAGCCGAGAAAATTGAGTGGCAGGTAGAGCTGGATGAGATAGGCGTTGACCAGCACGAAATCACCGATGGTCATGGAACCGTCGACCACCCCGTTGCCGGCCATGATCATGACGATGGTCAGGCCGATGGCAATAACCGTTCCCTGGCCGATATTGAGAAACGACAGGGATGTCTTACTGCGCACAGCCGCCGCCTCATACTGCTGCAGGGAAACGTCGAAGCGCCGGGCCTCATGCTCTTCATTGTTGAAATATTTGACGGTTTCAAAGTTGAGCAGGCTATCAATCGCCTTTGTATTGGCCTCGCTGTCGCGCTGGTTCATCTCACGGCGAAAGACAATGCGCCATTCTGTAACCAGAAGGGTGAAGGCGATATAACTGGCAATCGTTACGAAAGTGACCAGGGCGAACCAGATACCGTAAAGCCGCCACAGGATGCCGCAGACGAGCACGATCTCAAGCAGGGTCGGCAGGATATTAAACAGCATAAAAGTGAGGAGAAATTCGATTCCCTTTGTCCCGCGCTCGATAATGCGCGACAAGCCGCCGGTCTGACGATCAAGATGAAAGCGCAGGGAAAGCCGGTGCAGATGGCGAAAGGTTTCAAGAGCGACCTTGCGGATGGCGCGCTGGGAGACCTTGGCAAAGACCGCATCACGCAATTCACCAAAGGCCACCACCATAATCCGCACCAACCCATAGGCGACCAACAGACCGAGGGGAAGGACCAGCACGGCTGCCCCCTCGGCGCTGAGAATATCCACCGCCTGCTTATAAAGAATCGGCACATAGACGTTGATGATCTTGGCGGCAACGAGAAGCCCAAGGGCAACCATGACCCTGATCCGGAAATTCAGCGAATCTTTCGGCCAGAGATAAGGCAGCAAAGAGCGCAAGGTGCGCAGGTCATTGCGCGGCCCGGTTTTTGGTGGTGTGTCGCCGAGAGGTCTCATTGGCTTTCAGGGGATAGAGGAAAAAGGAGGTGATGAAACGCGAGGAGAAATTCAGGGCTTCTATTTATCTGTGCCGCGCAAACCCGCCATCCCCTCTG